>RFMT01000421.1 GCA_009927565.1 Acidimicrobiia bacterium | reverse complement strand
TTTAACTTGTGGCGGCACGGTTCACCTTTTCATTCAGCCACTGACTTGGTAATTGAACTGTCATGATCTACTCAGCGCTCGCCAACAGAATTCGCACGAACAGACCAGTCGTTCTGCTGACCATTATTGACGGCCCGAACACGGGCGCAACACTTTTGGTTGCACCAGACCAAGACAAAGTTGAAACAGTCGGCTCTCTCGGCGACCCCGAACTTGATCGTGTTGCGTCGCGCGATGCACTCGGCGAACTTGAAGCCGGTCGAACAAGTGTGCGCAACTATGGGCCATCTGGGCAAGTTACGCCAGAAGACCTGCAAGACACTCCAATTGTGCGTGTTTTTGTCGAATCGTTTTCACCACCTCCACAAATGATTATTTTTGGTGCCGTCGACTTCACCGCGGCACTCGCCCGAGTGGCAAAAGTTCTCGGCTATTACGTCGTGGTATGTGATGCGCGCGAAGTGTTCGCGACCAAGCGCCGGTTTCCGATGGCCGACGAAGTTCTCGTCACTTGGCCAACACCCGTTCTTACCGACCGCGGACCAAATCTCGGTGCGCGAGACGCAGTTTGCATTCTCACCCACGATCCGAAATTTGACGTACCAGCGATTCAGGGTGCGCTTAAAACGTCAGTTGGCTATATCGGTGTGATGGGTAGTCGCAAGACTCACGCAAAACGGCTCGAGCGCCTCGCCGAGGTCGGTATTTCAAAACCGCAAGATCTCGCTCGTCTGATGTCGCCGATTGGTTTAGATATTGGCTCACGTACGCCTGAAGAAACAGCGATTTCGATTTGTGCCGAAATTATCGGCAAGCGTGTCGGCCGAAACATACCGTCACTTGCAAATAGTGAAGGCCCGATTCATAAATAAATTTTCTCAGAAAGTTATGCCGTTGGGTCAACCCATCGCACCCAGTTGACTCGAGACTCGTCAATCTTGTGCACTTCAACGTTGCGCCCATTTGTTGGCGCCTGAATAACCAAATTTTCGAGACCGAGCGACATCGAAATGTGGCCCGGATACCAAGCCAAGTCGCCAAGTTGCACTTGGCTCGCTTTGACGCGCTCGCCGAATGCGTATTGCTGAGCCGAGCCACGCGGCATGTTGATGCCGGCATTTGACCATGCGAACTTGATCAATGCTGAACAGTCAAGTGCTTTGCCCGGTTCATCTGCATTTGTCTTGTATGGCACACCAAGTTGAGTGAGTGCGGCAAACAAAGCTTTTTGACGCGAGAATCTGATTGCATCCAAGCACGCTCTAAATCTTTGCTATCGACTTCAAGGTGCTCAGCGATGATAACTGAAATACTTTTGACCCACCGTGACGCAACATCACGTTGTTCAATTGGGTTGATCTCAGTTGCCGCATCAAGGGCGACCACTGCCCGCTGAGCCTGCATTGCCACCCATGCCGACTCAATGGCAGGCATCGGCTTAGCCTCAACGGCATCTATTTTGATCAGCCAAAGGGTCAACGCCGTCGGCATAGCGCCAAAAGTCAAGAAAATAGCCAGTACAAGTGCCCAACAGACAACCCTTGCCAAATTTGGATAATACGAAACTCGAGGTGTCATGATTTTGTTGTCCTTTCGGACCCGCCAAAGTTGGCAGGCAATTTGACTGTTATTTGGTCTCCGCCACAGAGAACCCCAGTTAATGCCTTACTTGTTTCTTACTAACCATAAACAAGCCGTGTAACAGGGTAACTAGCTCACAAA
>RFMT01000352.1 GCA_009927565.1 Acidimicrobiia bacterium | reverse complement strand
TGCTGAATTAGTTGAAAGGACATCGTGGCTGGAAGCATTCTGGGCAATCGCGTTTTACGCAAAGAAGACCCAAAATTTTTGACCTCTGGTGGCAAGTACATCGAAGATTTGAACGATGAGCCACTTTTTGCAGGCGCACTTCACGTCACATATGTTCGTTCGACAGTTGCTCACGCAAAAATCACGAAAATAGATCTGTCAGATTGCAATGCATCACCCGGTGTCGTCGCTGTATTCACGGCCCAAGACCTGGCGCTTGAAGAAGAGCCATCGAATTTCAACCCTGCAGCCAAACGCGCGCATCTGGCGATTGGCAAAGTGCGTTGGGTTGGCGAACTAATCGCCGCAATCGTTACTGAGCGACCCGACCAAGGCGAAGATGCGATCGAACGCGCCGTGATCGAATACGAAACACTCGAAGCGCTAACTGATGTCGAGCAAGCAATGAAAAGCAAGACTCTGATCTACGAAGAATGCGGCACGAACATAGTCATGGGCACGGTCGAAATGGGTATGCCTGACAACACCGGCGACGAGTTGTTCAAAGATTGTGAAGTTGTCGTCAAAGGAAGATTTATGAATCAAAGAGTTGCTCCGTGCCCACTTGAAGCGCGTGGCTCAGCAGCAACTTGGATTGACGGCCGACTTCATCAGTGGATTTCAACTCAACATGCCCAAGGCGTGCGCAACGAGGTTGCTAAAGCCAACAAGATCGATGCTGAAAAAATTCGCATCATCACCCCAGACGTGGGCGGCGGTTTCGGCGCAAAAATCAGCGCCTATTCTGAAGAACTTTTGCTCGGCAATATTGCAAAGCATGTCGGCAAACCAGTGCGATGGCGTGAAACGCGAAGCGAATCAATGATCAGTTTGGGTCATGGTCGGGCACAACTGCAATACATCACGATTGGTGGCACAAAAGCAGGCCGAGTCACCGCGTATCAGTTGAATGCAATTCAAGATTCTGGCGGCTGGGTTGACGTAGGCACCGTACTCGCCCCGTTCATGACTCGCCCAATGTCGCAAGGCGTTTACGACGTCGAAAAAATGGAATGCCGAACGACTTCTGTTGTCACCAATACGGCACCAATCGTCGCCTATCGCGGCGCTGGTCGACCCGAAGCAACAGCAGCAATCGAACGTGCGATAGATCTCTTTGCGGCAGAAATTGGCAAAGACCCCGCCGAAGTTCGTCGCATCAATCTGATTCCAAAATTTATGGAGACTCACAAAACCAAAATCGGTCATACCTATGATGTTGGCGACTACGGTGCCGCCCTTGAAAAGGCAATGAAGGTTGCGAAATATTCTGAAGCACGAGCCGAGCAGGTCGAACGTCGAAAACGCGGTGACAAAGTACAACTCGGCATCGGCGTAAGCGTCTATGTCGAAATCACAGGTGGTGTTGACCCAATGCAAGAGCACGCAAAGATCAGCGTCTTGCCGAACGGACGAGCAGTCGTATACACGGGCACTTCTCCGCACGGCCAAGGACATGTCACATCGTGGGCGATGATCGCCAGTAGCGAAACTGGCATCGACATCGCCGATATAGATGTCGTATGGGGCGATACCGATCTTGTGCCAAGTGGCGGCGGCACGATGGGCTCACGCTCGTTGCAACAAGGTGGCGCCGCCGTACAGAAAGTTTCGATCGAACTAGTTGATCAAGCGCGCAAACTCGCCGCTCAACTGCTCGAAGCAAACGAGAGCGACATCGTGCTCGACAAGTCGACTGGCGCTTTTCATGTTGCAGGCACACCGTCGATTTCTAAGTCTTGGTCTGATGTTGCAAAAGTCGCTGACGCAAAATCTGGTATTAGTCACGAAGGCAAATTTGTTGCGAACTCGGCGACGTTTCCGTTTGGGGCGCATATCGCAATCGTTGAAGTCGATACTGAAACGGGGCAAGTAAAACACCGACGTCATATCGCCTGCGACGACGCCGGCAAAGTCGTTAATCCACTTATTCTCGACGGCCAAATTCACGGCGGCATCGCCCAAGGCACGGCTCAAGCACTGCTCGAAGAGTTTCGCTATGACAGCGATGGCAATCCGTTGACAACTAATTTTGCCGACTACACGTTTATCTCGGCCGTTGAATTGCCGAGCATTGAAGTTGTTCACATGGAGACACCAACTTTTGTTAACCCACTCGGCGCCAAAGGTATTGGCGAATCAGGAACAATTGGTTCGACACCTGCGGTGCAGTCGGCCGTTATAGACGCGTTGTTACACCTAGGCGTGCGTCACATCGACATGCCGACAACTCCAGAACGAGTTTGGTCGGCAATCGCTAGCGCCTCTGCTTAAGTTTCGGAGCCAAAACTTAGTAATCTGTTGTGGTGAACAACTCGCCGATAATCGCAGAAAATCTCGTTCGTCACTTTGGAGACGTGCATGCCGTCAAAGGCATAGATCTCGAAGTCAAAGCGGGTGAAGTTTTTGGCTTTCTCGGGCCCAACGGCGCAGGCAAGAGCACTGCTGTTCGCGTATTGACAACTTTGTTGCGACCAACTTCGGGCACGGCTCGCGTCGCTGGTTATGACGTGGTCAAACAAGCAGACCAAGTGCGTCGCAATATCGGCGTGGCGTTACAAGACGCCGCAATCGACCCTCTTATGACAGGCGCAGAATTGCTCGCCTTGCAAGCGGTGCTCTACGGCATTCCGTCATCGGCGCTGAAAAAGCGTTCTGACGAGTTGCTCGAGCGTGTCGGCCTAACCGCTGCTGCTTCGCGACGTGTTTCGACATATTCAGGCGGCATGCGGCGGCGACTCGATTTGGCTCTCTCGCTGATACATCAACCAACTGTTTTATTTTTGGATGAACCTACGACAGGTTTAGACCCGATGAGCCGACTAACACTTTGGGAAGAGGTTCGCCGCCTGAATCGCGAAGGCACAACCGTGATGTTGACGACACAATATCTTGAGGAAGCCGATCAACTCGCTGATCGAATCGCAATTATCGATCATGGCAAAATCGTGCGCGAAGGCAAGCCTGCAGACCTAAAAGCCAGTGTTGGCGCACCGACACTGATCATCAACACGAATATTGATCAAACCGAAAAAGCAAATGCCGTGCTCAGCACGTTTGGCGATCTGCGACCAGGCGCAGAAGGTGCGCTCGGTGTTGGCCTGCGCGGCGGCGCATCTCAAGTAACCGAAGTCGTTCGCAAACTTGATGAAGCGGGCGTACATGTGCAGCATCTTGAGATCAACGAGCCAAGCCTCGATGACGTTTTTGCTGAGGCAACTGGCTATCGACTTGAAGGCGCTGACAATGCTCCGTCGGCAGGCGACAACGGTGAAGAAGAACCAAAGAAGAAAAAACGCCGGGGACGAAAGTGACAAGTGCCGCCACAATTTCTGGCGAAGTCTCGGTTCAGCGTTCGACATCGGCCGCGATCCGCCAGACAATGGCACTCGCCAAACGCTCAACTCTCGAACTTTTTCGGCAGCCGGCACTCGTGGTGCCGAGCATTGTGTTTCCGTTATTTTTCTCGTTTCTAGGCAACTCTTCATTTGGTAAAACCACATCGTTGCCGGGGTTTCCAAAAGTCAACTCATATCTTCAATTTCAACTAGCAGGCACGATCACCCAAGGCGTGTTGTTCGGTTCGGTCACAGGCGCTGCAGCACTCGCAACTGATATTGAAAATGGTTTCTTTGATCGACTTCTAGCCTCACCTACTTCGCGGCTCTCAATTTTGTTTGGCCGACTTGCAGGCAGCACTATTTTCGGCGCGCTCGAAACAGCAGTTTTTGTCTTGGCACTTCTTCCTTTTGGGGCAGACGTATCGGCTGGGTTGCCAGGCATCATCGCGATGATCATCAGCGGAGCATTGATCTCGCTCGCCGTCGGCGCGTTGATGTCGTCGGTAGCACTCAAAACTGGTTCAGCCGAAGCCGTGCAAGGTACGTTTCCGTTGCTATTCATTCTTTTGTTTTTTTCAAGTGCGTTCTTTCCGCGCGAAACAATGAGTGGCCTCTATAAGACAATTGCTGGCATAAATCCAATTTCGCACCTAGTTGAGGGGCTTCGTGCCTTATCGCTTGAGGGCTTCAGCGTTTCAGCAACAGCACGAGCAATTCTGGTGCCGCTTGCAATCGCGATAGTTGCTTTGTATATCGCAGGTCGACAACTGAGTGCCCGACTGCGAGCCAACTGACGTGAGCAGCAACGCAAATACCGTTTCAACAACTTTGTCGAGCAATGACATGCACTCGACCACGATGCGCAGTTCATGGCAACTAGTAAAACGCAGCTTGATCAATACCCGTCGTCTACCTTCTGCGTTCTTTCCGACACTGGCGATGCCAATCTTCAACATGATTTCGTTCTCGGGCACTTTTTTTGCGCTTACAAGACTTCCTGGTTTCCCAACTGATCGGTCTGTCAACTGGTTCATGCCACTTGGCTTAGCGATGGGCGCAGCGTTCAGCGGTGTTGGTCTCGGGTTTTCGCTTATCCGCGATCTTGAAAACGGTTTCTACGATCGCCTGCGCATGTCGCCAACCTCGCGCTCATCGCTGATTATCGGACCAATTCTTGCCACATGGATTCGCGTCACAATTGTTGCCCTCATAGTTTTTGGTGCAGGAACACTTCTTGGCGCACGACCAACAGCCGGCGTTCTGAGTTATCTGTGTTCGTGGATCGCCGCGATCGGCATCTCAACAATTGGTGCCGGCTGGGGTCTGGGTCTCGCATTTCGCTTTCAGGACATGCGCGGCGCAGCAATCATGCAGATGTCAATTTTTTTGACCATGTTCCTTTCGACTGCACAAGTGCCGCTGAATGTAATGACAGGTTGGTTGCACACGGTTGCGCGAATCAACCCAATCACAAATATTTTTCGCCTTTCAAGATCGGGCTGGGTCAATTCATCCGACCCTGGTTTTATGAGTTGGTCGAACAGTTACGGCGGTTTAATAGCCATCGCTGCACTAAGTGCTTTGACGTTGGTTTTCGCCTTACGCAGCCTGCAAAAGATAGATAGTTAGAGCCTTGAATCAAGCGCAATTCGCGCTTGAAATCTTCAATTTGTGCGGTCGTGCCTTGCGGGGGCATGATTGCCTGCAGGGGTAAGTGTTCGGTAACCATGCCGAACCATATTTGGGGGTTGAAGATGAAAGTTTCAATCACGGTCAACGGCAAAGAACATCATGGCGATGTTGAGCCAAGAACTTTGCTGGTGCATTACATCCGCGAAGTGATT
>RFMT01000365.1 GCA_009927565.1 Acidimicrobiia bacterium | reverse complement strand
GTCCCAACCGCTTTGAAGGCGGCGGAGCCCACCAGGTACCCGGACACCTCCATCGCGAAGGCTACTTGTGGATTGATCGAATGACGCATTGCAAAACCCGCGCACACATCTGAGCACCTCTTCGCAAAAGGAGCAATCAAATGATTGTTTGTTGGTCAGTCAAAGGTGGCAGTGGCACAACTGTGGTTGCTTCAACTCTTGCACTCATGCACGCCGAGAAATCGCCGCGCGGTGCTCTGATTGTTGACCTCGCTGGCGATGTGCCGGCGGTGCTTGGTCTTGCCGAACCAAGCGGCATCGGCATTGGCGAATGGTTTTCACAAAATGAAAACTCTTCGCGAATGGCGTTGCAATCGATCGCAATTCAGGCAACGGCAAACTTGCAACTTATTGCTCGTGGCTCTGGGCAACTTGATGCGAATGCCAACTTTGCCGAACTTACTGCTTCGCTCGCAACCTTTGACCTGCCGGTTGTAATTGACGCAGGTTGCGGCGTGGTGTCACCAGAACTTTTGGCACGGGCGAGTTCTTCGCTGCTGATTACTCGCCCGTGCTATTTGTCGCTACGTCGCGCCGCACAGCTCAATGTCGCGCCAACTGGGGTTGTATTGATAAACGAGCCAGGGCGCGCGCTCGGCAAGCGCGATGTCGAGTCGGTAATCGGCGCACCTGTTATCAGCAGAAATTACTTTTGATGCAACAATTTCGCGCGCTGTCGACGCCGGACTTTTAGCCAGTCGCTTGCCGAACACATTGGCAAAACAACTTTCAGTCGCAGCATGAACCGCGCCGCACTTGCGAGCGTAAGTCGGGCTTCATCGCGCCGACTCGAAGAACTATTCAAAGACGCGTCAGTACGCGAGGTGATGGTCAACGGTGGTTGTGAAGTTTGGGTTGAACGCAACGGCCAACTCGAACATGTCGACACAATTAGTGAAACCGATACACGTTCGTTTATTGAACGTACGATCCTTCCCCTTGGTCGCCGGATCGATATAACCTCGCCTGTAGTTGATGCTCGGTTGGCAGACGGGTCTCGACTGTGTGCTGTGATACCGCCGATCGCTGTCGACGGTTCGTGTGTTTCTATTCGCCGTTTTAGCGTCGACCGCATCACGCTGAATGACTTTGCAGACCGCCACGTCGGTGAGATTTTGCAACAACTTGTTTTTGATCGTCGCAATTTATTGATTAGCGGTGCTGCCTCGGCGGGCAAGACCACACTGCTCAATTCGCTTTGCGATTTTTTGGCACCCAACGAACGTGTCGTAACGATCGAAGACATCGCCGAGTTGAAACTCGCCCACCCTCATGTGGTCAGGCTTGAAGCGCGCCCACTTAGCCCCGACGGCAACCTCGAAATCTCGACGAGATCGCTCGTGCGCACCGCGTTGCGCTTGCGCCCTGATCGCTTGATAATTGGCGAAGTACGCGGTGCCGAAACGCTCGACATGTTGTCGGCGATGAACACCGGACACAACGGTTCTATGTCGACAATTCATGCAAATAGTGCGCGCGATGCACTGCGCCGCGTTGAGTCGCTAGTTTTGCAACACGCCACGAATTGGTCACGAGACGTTGTTCGCGACCATGTTGCCGCATCAATCAACGCGATAGTGCACGTGGCACGGCATATTGATGGTTCGCGCTTTATTCAACAAGTTCTGTTGATCGAGCAAAATCAATTACGCGTCTTAGTTGCCGACGGTCGAATTATCGACGAAGTATTGCAATGAAACTGTTGTTTTCACTGCTGGGTGCGTCAGGCATTGCCGTTTTGATATTTCTATGTAGCACTTGGTATCTGCGACCATTTTTAGTTAGACAGATTGTCTTACGACGCCTAAATCATCAGAGTTTGATGGCGCGACTCGTGGACAAACTGTCCAAGCGACGAGTTTCACCTCGTTCACAAAGTGAACTTATTCATCACCTTTCAACACTCTCAGATTTACTCGATGCCACAGCGCGAAATCTTCGACTCGGCAAGTCAATGGCGAGTTCGATTCAAGCAGCGACCGAGACCAGCACGGTCAAAGATTCGGTCATAAACGATCTTGTTGCAACAACAACTCGCGGTGAATCTATTGCTGATGCAACCAAGCGTCTCATATCAACAGCCAAGACCAACGAACTGATTTTTGCGATTAGAACGATTGACCTGGCCGCAACAGGTGGCGTCGGCGGTGTTCTCGCACTCGAACGTGCAGCAATCGTTTTACGCGAGCGCTCGACGATCATCAACGATCGCCAAATGCAAGCAAGCCAGGCGTTGCTTTCGACGAAAGTTCTGTCTTGGGCACCGGTCGCTGTCGCAGTCTGGTTAATTGCCACAAGCAGCAGCGTGCGCAGTTTTTTGATCTTGAGCACTTCAGGCTGGCTATGCATCTTGCTCGGCATAGGTCTCAATTTCGCAGGACGAAGATGGATGCAAACAATCGTCACACCGATACACGCATGATTTCGCTTATTGGTTTTTCAGTCATTGCAGGCATCTATCTGTTTTTCCGCCGACGACGAACAGTGGAAGTTTCGTTTTCTAAACATATGCCCGAGTTGATCGACACTTTGCTAGTTCTCATTCGTGCCGGTCACAGCCCAGCATCGGCGATGTCCCAGTTGCACAACTGGTCGCCTGACGATTTAAAACCACATCTACTTCCAGTTACTACCGAACTCGCTGCAGGTCTGAGATTTGCTGAAACAATGAAGAACCTTCGCGAATCACTCGGGCCGTGCATCTACCCGATCTGCGACATTTTGGTCTGTGCTGACCGCGACGGTCTACCAATCACCTCGGTACTCGATCAACTTTCGTTTCATGCTCATCAAGAGCGGCGAAGATTGGGTGAAATCGAAGCAAGAGAGCTGCCGGTTCGATTGCTGTTTCCACTTGTCTGTTGCATTCTGCCTTCTTTTGTCTTATTGGCGATGGTGCCATTACTCGTCAACTCATTAACCGTTGTCACAGAAAAATTGCTGTGAGAAAGAAGATCAAATGAAAAATCTATTCAAGATTGAAACCGAATCAGGTCAAGCCACAACCGAATATGCACTCGTGCTTTTGGGTGCAGCAGTGATCGCACTACTCGTTATTGCTTGGGCAACCGATGGTGGCGGGGCGGGGCGAATTGGCGAACTATTCGACACAGTACTCTCGGGCATATTCAACCGCACCGACCAACTTGAACAGTAAAAGATTTGTCGATAGCGGTCAAGCGACCGTCGAGTTTGCGCTAACTCTTCCATTTCTGTTTTTGTTTTCACTCTGCGTCGTACAAGTTGGTAGCGTTGCTAACGATCAACTTGTGCTCAACCATGCCGCACAAACAGCCGCGCGTGCTATTTCTTTGGCCGATGTCACGCTTGAATCAGCACAGCAAGTTGCACTGAATTCAGTTCAAAGCGAAATAAATCTGCGCGAAGTAAAAATAGAAGTTGACCTCGATCAAGACGCGGCGAATGTCAAGTTGCTATATGACCGAACGGTCAAGGTGCCAGTGATCGGCAAACTCATCGGCGATTTGTCACTGCGTGCGAGTGCCACAACGCCACGAGAGTTGACAAATGCTGAGAACTAATCGAGTTTGCGCATGCCTTTGCGGTTTGAAAGTCGAACACGTACTTTTTGTTCGTCCTCGAGTGCTGACTCTTCGGCTACTAGCCGCTTCATGCTTTCAAGTCTTTCGATCGAGACTTCATTTCTGCCGACCGCGGCCTGCACTGCACAATTTGGCTCAGCTTGATGTTTGCAGTCGCGAAACTTGCAGTTTTCTGCAAGCTTGAATATGTCGGCAAACGCCCGCTCGATGCCGTGTCCACTTGTCCATAGGTTGAGCGCACGCAAACCTGGCGTGTCGATCAACCATCCACCATTGGGCATAGACAACAATTCGGCGGCCACCGTCGTGTGCCTGCCTCGTTGATCGCCTTCGCGCACTTCGCCTACTTGTTGTGAGTTTGCACCGATTAATCGATTAACAAGGGTCGACTTGCCCACCCCGCTTGCACCTAGCACGGCTACCGAACGATGATTTTCACCATATTTTGCGAGTCCATCGAGACCGTCGCCAGTCAATCCGCTGACTACATGACATTCAATGCCACAAACTCTCGCCACATCACGAAGTTCGGAAATATGTCGAGGTGCATCTTGCAGATCATTTTTTGTCAGCACCAATACCGGAGTTGCACCACTATCAAATGCCAAAACAAGTTCGCGCTCAACGCGACGTTGATTTGACTCATTAGTTGCTGCGTGCACTATGAAAACAGTGTCAATGTTCGTGGCTACCGCATGTTGCTCGGCGCGAATCGCATCTGACGAGGCACGACGAATAAGTGCCGAACATCTTGGCAGTACTTGGTCGATGCGCTCGAGATTTTTTTCGAATGCAACCCAATCACCTACCGCAACATCAGCGCCGATGTTTCTCACACGAACCATGCCAGATTGATCATCAGATGCACTCATCTTGATCGTGCTCCACCCACGATCAAGTCGACTTACTCGACCAATTAGAAACGAAGAATCAATTTTTTGTGCCGCATCTTCAAATCTTTGATTCCATCC
>RFMT01000390.1 GCA_009927565.1 Acidimicrobiia bacterium | reverse complement strand
TCGTCGCGGCGGCGGTTTAGGTGCTGCCGCTCTTTGCGGCGGTGGCGGACAAGGTGACGCGCTGGTTTTGCGCGTCGACTGAGACAAAATTGTTTTCAGCCGGTGACTTCGCGCCTGCCTTCTAAAGCCCTTCCCAAAGTAAGTTCATCGGCGTATTCGAGATCGCCGCCTACTGGTAAGCCACTAGCGATGCGCGTCACTTTTACGCCGAGTGGTCGAAGCACACGCGCCAAATACATTGAAGTTACGTCGCCTTCGGTGTTTGGGTTCAAACACAAAATCACTTCTTTAACTTTTTGTGGTTCAATTCGCTGCAACAATTCACGAATTTTCAGTTGCTCGGGACCAACGCCATCAAGCGGATTAATCGTGCCAAGCAGAACGTGATATTGCCCGCTGAACTCTCGAGTTTTTTCGATCGCCACGACGTCACGCGATTCTTCGACGACACAAATAGTGGTTGGGTCTCGCCGATCATCACTGCAGAACTGACACAGATCGGCTTCAGAAAAGTTTGAGCATCGCTGACAAAACTTTACGGTTGCTTTGGCCTTGGTGATCGAAGACGATAAATTTTCGACGTCTCGATCTTCGCTTTTTATCAAATGAAATGCGATTCTCTGAGCCGATTTAGGACCGATACCTGGCAATCTTGACAGCGCGTCAATAAGCGCCTGCATTGGTTGGGTATATGCAGAAGCCACTGCTAACTACTTCTTGTCATCGACAATTTTTGAACCAGGAAACGCCTTGGCCAGCTCATCGATTGGTGAAGAAACTTTGCCTTTCGGCGCCTGCGTCGTATCTGAAAGATCTTCGATGGCTTCGTAGTCATCTTGTTCTGGTGCGCTAGTTGCCGTTTTGTTTCGTTTCGACGCCACAACAACAAATCTGATCTCTAACTTTTTGCCCGCGATTCTTTGCAACGATTCAACCAAGGTTTGCACATGCTCGTTTGACTTAGTGATGTGCATTTCGCTCGGTGCGCCCAGAGTTAGAACGCCATCTTTGCAGTCATTGACTGTGACTGCGCTGTACAAAGCTCGCACGATTGGCTTTTGCAAAGCGACAACCTCAGACCAAACACTCTTGATCTCTGCATCGCCAAGCACCACAGTTGGTTTCGCTGGTTCGCTAACTTTCGGTTTTGTTTCTGGTTTTGTTTCGGGTTGCACCTCTGCTTGCGACGGTCGTGCAGTTTGCCCTGCACCGGGCATCGTTGCTGACGCCCGCCCACCGAGTTTGGTGCGACCAGTTGACGGGTCAACTAACGATGGTCGTGCAATCGGCCCAGTTGAATCGCGAATTGCTGTGACACCAGATTCGAGACGCTCGATTCGCGCCATCAGCGAAGCAACATCAGCACTCAGATTTTGACGAGTTAGTTTGACGACTGCGACTTCAAGCAACAACCGCGCGTCTGGTGCATGACGAATCTCAATCAAAACATCACCTAGAACTTCGATTGCACGCACGACACCAGTCGCGCCCATGCGTCGGGCCTGATCTGCGACTATTTCGGCGCGTTCTTTTGGCAACTGCACAAGTTCGGGGGCCATGAGCGACAAAAACGCGTCGCGAAGATGACGAACAATATCTTCGGTCAAAGCGCGCGGGTCGGCACCAAACTGCACCGCTGCACCAACCGCAGCCAACCCACGACCTGGATCATGATCAATGAAGGCTTCAATAAATTCGTCGAGAGAAATTTGCTCTTCAACATCGCCACCTGACGCAACGACAAGTTCAAGTGCCGACAGAGTGTCGCGCACGGAGCCGGCGCCGAGTTGTACTACTCGATCGATGGCGTCTTCACTGACGACAAGTTTGGCGTCAGTGACAACCCAACGAACATGTTCTTTGAGCTCTTGAAGCGGTAAGAGATGAAACTGTAGGTGCTGCGTTCGACTGCGGATTGTCTCGCTGACTTTTTGTGGATCTGTCGTCGCCAAAACAAAAACAACATGATCAGGTGGTTCTTCAAGAGTCTTAAGCAACGCTGCTTCAGCGGGCTTTGACAACATGTGTACTTCGTCCAAGATAAATACTCGATGGCGACCAGGATTGCCAAGTGCGGCGCGCTCGATTAAGTCGCGCATGTTGTCGACACCGTTGTTGCTTGCGGCATCAAGTTCGAGCACGTCGTAACTAGAGCCGGCATCAATCGACAAACACGAATTGCATTTTCCGCACGGTTCGCCATCTTTCAATTTTTCGCAATTGAGAACTTTTGCCAAAATTCTCGCCGTAGAAGTTTTGCCCGTGCCTCTTGGTCCCGAAAATAAATATGCCTGACCTTCGCGATTGTTGATCACCGCATTGCGCAATGCGCGCACGACGTGGTCTTGGCCCTTGAGTTCGTCAAAGCGACGGGGCCGATATCGCCGATACAGAGATTGGGTTGCCATTTCGTAGCGAGCCTACCTATGGGGTGGTTCACCATGCCTGAGCCCCATAATTAACTACTCTTTATATACGTCCATGGCAATCTTGAAATCAAAACAACCCGCTAAATTCTCGGCTTTGGCCGGGTTTATCGGGCTCGGGATGATTGTCGGATTTTTTGGCTCAATTGCCAATGCCTCTGTTTCTGGCCAGAATCAACTCAGTTCGTCGAACCCTGCGGCAAACCAAGTTGTTTCGGTGCCGCCAACCCAGTTGCAGTTAGTTTTTCAAAACCCGCTTGCGAACCCTGAAGTGGTCACCGCGATGGGGCTTTCGCTGGCATGCAACGGCACGCTTGTCGGTCTTGGTGTGCCACAACTGGGTACTGATTTCAAAACCGTCTCGGCAGCACTGACACAAATCCCACCTTCTGGCCTTTGCACGGTGAGTTGGGCACTTCCCGATAAGAGCCTTGGCTCATTTAGTTTCACATCAGCAGTAGAAATTCAGACGACAATCGCCGGCTCTACCGAAGGCGTAGATGCGGCATCTGGCACGCCAGGAGCACCAACAATTATCGGTGAAACAATTGAACAGCAAGAAGCAGGGCCACGAGTTGGTGGCGTTCTCGGTCTTCTAAGAGTTATTGAGTATTTATTAATGTCAGCACTGTTCGGCGGAATTGCACTTATCCTCACTGCTTGGCCTGAGGGTCCGACTTATGGAGTAACTCTTCGATACATGCGTCTTGCGTGGATTGCATGCGCGATAAATATGTTTTTGATTCTCGTGCTTTCAACAATGCGTGCAGAGTCACAAGGCTTCATCGCATCTATGAACCCGTTCGGTTGGTTTGGTGCACTGAACACAGGTAGCGGCGCAATTTTGATTTTGCGATTTGTTTTAATTTTGGGTTGCGGTTGGGTTGCCATGAACCCAGAGCGCATCAACGACCCCGCATCTCAATTTCTTGCCGCCTCGATCGTGATTTCAATGATCAGCACGCTTGGGTTGTCGCGTCTCGGACAAGATGTCGCACTTTTTAGTTATGTACTCGGCATCATTCACGCGATCTCAATGGCTTATTGGATTGGTGGTTTGCTATTGCTGTCACGCGTGGTGCTAATCGGCCCTGGCTCATCTGACCTAGTTAGTGCCGTGCGCGCATTTGCGAAACATGCAATGTGGGCGTTCGGCGTCACTGCATTCACAGGCGCATTGCTTGTCTATCTATTGGATGGGTCGTCGATTTTCACAAGCGGCCACGGTCGTATCGGTGTGCTCAAAGTAATTTTCGTCTCGGTAATGGTATTCATTACATTGCTGCTCAAAAAATTTGTTGCCCAACGACTTTTAGATGGCGACAATCTGTCGGGCCGAATGGCTTGGCGATTACGCCGTGCCGTCTCGGTTGAGCTGGTGTTTGCACTTGTTGCATTGATCTTCACCTCATGGATGGTTGCGACAACACCGCCTAAAGCGAAAGCAGAAGTTCGA
>RFMT01000162.1 GCA_009927565.1 Acidimicrobiia bacterium | reverse complement strand
ACCACTTCGGCGATTTATTCTTTCCGTGAAGAATTAAAAAATGATCGCTTTCATGTCGTTATCTCGCTGACTCCTGGCGTCACAGGCACCAACGCAATGCGCATCGAACTGATTGAGCCCCGTCGCATCAATAACTTCGCAGTCAAGATGGTGCCCCAAGCGATCGGCTACTCCGGAATTCAAATCAATGTTCCATTGAATCGCCCCGGCGCGGCAATTGTCGCGGGAGACGGGTCGTTCATCCTTAATGCACCCGGCATCTGGAATATCGAAATTTCAGGTACGACAACCACTGGTGATTTGACACCACTAGCAACAACATTGGCAGTGACGCAAGCACCCGATGCTCAAACCACAACGACCCTGCCAACCGCTACAACTATTGGCGGTTAATCGGCGAGCTGAGTCGCAAGGCTCTAGGCAAGTATCGTGAGTTCTGTGAATAGCAATTCAATGGATGCGAAACTCGCCGACCTCAAGGCCCGTAAGGCAGCCGCATTTACGGCAGGGTCGCCGCGATCAATCGAACGCCAACATGAAAAAGGCAAATTGCTTGCTCGCGAAAGAATTGACGCACTACTCGATGAGGGAAGTTTTCACGAACTTGACTTGCTGGCACGCCATCGCGCACACGCTGCGGGTCTCGAAGAACACCCATATACCGATGGCGTAATCACCGGCTGGGGAACAATCGATGGCCGCAAGATTTTTGTTTTCAGCCAAGACTTCACCGTGTTTGGTGGTGCCCTTGGCGAAGTGTTTGCCGAAAAAATTCACAAATTGATGGATCTTGCCCTTAAAGTCGGCGCCCCGTTAATTGGCTTAAACGACGGCGCAGGTGCCCGCATTCAAGAAGGCGTGGTTTCTTTGGCGAGTTACGGCGGCATTTTTCACCGCAACGTTCAATCGTCGGGTGTAATTCCGCAGATCAGTGTCGTGCTCGGACCGTGTGCTGGTGGTGCCGTTTATTCTCCAGCGATGACTGACTTTATTTTCATGGTGCGCGAAACAAGCCACATGTTTATTACCGGCCCTGATGTCGTGAAGACGGTAACGGGCGAAGATGTGACTCTCGAAGAACTCGGTGGCGCGATGAGCCACGCATCAAAAAGCGGTGTGGCAACTTTTGTCTCGGCCGACGAAAAGGCATGTCTAGAAGATGTCCGCTATCTGCTTAGTTTCTTGCCACAAAACAACATGGCTGATGCACCGTCTGTTGCGCCTACCGATGACCCAATGCGTCAGTGCGAATCGTTGCGCACAATTTTGCCCCCGTCAGCAAATCAGCCATACGACATGAAAAAAGTGATCGCTGAAGTCGTTGATGACGGCGAATTTTTTGAGTACTTCCCGCACTGGGCGAAAAGTATCGTTTGTGGTTTTTCACGTCTCGATGGCAAAACTGTC
>RFMT01000318.1 GCA_009927565.1 Acidimicrobiia bacterium | reverse complement strand
GCTTAATGGATAGAGCATCTGACTACGGATCAGAAGGTTGGCGGTTCAAGTCCGTCCGAGCGCGCCACTTGAATCAGAATTTTGAAACGATGATGCCGGCAAATTCTTTGATGCGGTAAGCGTTTTCGTCGAGGTGTGTCGCGAGAGGTACGAAGTCAAGCCACGAGAGACCGCTCGCGGCGTCGCCAGTGCCGAATGATTCGACACTTGCGAAGTGTTTTTTAAACTCTCCTGTGGCGCGACGGAGATGAAAATCAGAAGTCACTATTGCGATCTTGCTATCTCGCGACACCCCAGAAATTTTGAGTGCTTCGATCGGATGTTCTCTTGTATTCGATGAGGATGATTCGATAATGATGCGTGACGCAGCGAGTCCAAGAGATATTGCATGCTCAGATGAAAGTTCGCCGTGGCGAGTTGGTTCACGGTCATCTTCGGTGCCAGGCTGCCGGCCTGAGAACACGACTTTTGAAGACGGATACTTTTGCCACAGTGCCGATGCCGCATTTACACGTCGGATGCTCTCGGTGCCTAGAAAATCTTGAGCGTTGTTTGCGCCAAGTTCGTAGCCACCACCTAAAACAAAAATAAACTCTGGTGACCAGCCAGCTTCTGGCGAAGACTCGGTGCTGAGCACGGCGTCAAAAATAAGTGTCGCAAGTCCTGTAGAAAGAAAGACAAGTATTGAGATGCTGACTCGGGCAAGCAGTTTGATAACTCTGTTGACTCGTGTGTTTTTGACTTTGATAAAAATTGCGAACGTCAAAGCAAGCAACAAAATCCAAACTGGATCGACTAGAGACCGCATTTCGACGATTAGAAGTAGCTCTTGTTCGACGAGAGTCTGAACTTGAGCGTGTGAATCAAAATCTTGATCCCATACTTGATGCCGTTTACTCTCGAAATCTCGTCACCATAAAAAGTCGGGATCTCAATTTCAACTATTCGTTGCCTCGCACCAATCATCTGTAAAATTATTTGTGAGTCAAAGTCAAAATAGTCTGAGTTTTTCAGAAAATTGACCTTTCGCAAGGCCGACACACTGTACGCGCGGTAGCCACTGTGCCATTCGGTAAGCGATACTTTGGCGAGTCGATTTTGAAGAGTGGTCAAGATTTTGTTGCCGACAAACTTATAGAGCGGCATGCCACCTTTTCGCGCGCCGCCTTGGGTGATCATTCGTGAACCAAAAACAACATCGGCACGTCCTGAGACAATTGGCTCGACCATCTGCGGTAGATATTCGGGTGCGTATTGACCGTCGCCGTGTAATAAAACAACTAGGTCAAGATTTTTTTCTAATGCCCATTGGTAGCCAGTTTTCTGATTGCCGCCATATCCGAGATTGATTTGATGCCGAACGATCGTTAGTGGAAGGTTGGATTCGCTTTGGTATCTAAGCCCCACACCGTGTGTGTCATCAGTGCTGGCATCGTCACAAACCAGGATTGAGTCGATTTGGGCAGCGAAGTCAGACGGAATACGGTCGAGCACTTTCGCCAAAGTATCTTGCGCGTTGTAAGCGACGATCAAGATACCGATTTTCATGAGAATTCGATTTTACTACGGCCAAAATGCTGTGATGTCAGAGTTGCAAGACCCAAGGTCGAGCACAACTCCTGACGCATCTGAAAAAATCTCGGCAGCACCTTCGGGTTGGCCTTCAATATTTGGTGTTCCATCGTCATATGTCGAGTTGTACCAAACGAAGTAGCGGTTCTCACATTTGGCTGTTTGCGCAAGTTCAAGTTGGTATTGATTAAAGACAGATGATTTTTGCCAAATCGCAAATAATTGTTGTGGCTGATTACTCATCAACGAACTATCAGCAGGTAAGTCTTTAACAAATTCATGAATTGGTTGAATTTGAAACGCCTTAGCAGCCCAATATCGACCTTCGCGACCGAACCTGAGCGCATCATCGACGCTAGATAGTGCTTGGAAACCTAGAAAAATTGCAAAAATTGCAATTGTCACCTTGCGCAACGATTGAGATGAAACATTGATTCGGTCAGCGAGTAGCGCCACGACTAAAACAAGCGGTACGAAAATCGGAATCATCATTCGATTGTCAAGTGGTCCGAGTTCGAAATGAACGAATCGATACGCAGAAAATACAACATAAATTAATGCAGTCGTACCACTTAATAGCAAGACATTTGAGCCACTGTTCGAGTGTTCAACCCGTGAGCGAGAAAACAAATAACTGACTAGCAAAATCCCGATAGCTATTAAAACTAAAACGCCAAGAATCTTTGTGTTACTCGGGTAGTCATTCCACGACAAGTAGATTCCACCCTCGACTGGGCTCGCAGTCACCCATGAACCAAGCGTTGCCGTGAATGTCTTGAGAGGATTCAGTAGCGAGCCACCAGCCGGTGTTCGCGCACCAGTGAGAGTGCCATCAATATTCTGGTTGCGTTGAAGCCAATACCAAACCGGATTAAGTGAGACCAAAAGTATTGCGAAATTTGTCAATGCTGATTTGATCAATCCCAACTTTTGGCGATCAAACCATGCCGTACCTAATGCAATCGAGGCTGCAAAAACTGGCCCAACATAGCGAACAAAAAATAATGCAACAAACAAGACGAAGAGTAAAGTGAATTTGCTTGCACTAACTGGTTTCAATGCGATGATCATCGCTACGACGACAAGAGCGATAAACGGTGGTTCTGACCAGATCATTGAGTATTGCCACAAAAGAGCAGGGCTGAAGGCGACCAATGCCGTAGCGCTTAGTGCAATGTTTGTCTTCACTTTCGCGACTTGCAACAAATGAAATGTGCCGAGAACTGTGATAATCGCACAAATCAGATTCAAAATTTGTACCGTCAGATTTATACTTAGCCCAAGCAAGTCGCCGAGGCCGATCAATATCGAAAGCCCAGGCGGTCTTACTGTCATCGGTATGCCAGTTGCGTCAAGTAGGCCGTTGCCATTGGCAAAGTTCATACCAACTGCGACGTAGTCGCTCGTGTCCCAACTCCAGCCAACCCCTGACCAGTTGGCTATAACTACCAATACACCAGAGACGAGCGCCAAGCTGACCGCAACGGGTCTTGTCTTTAGGTAATTAACAGAACCATTCATCAGTTAGGCAACTGTTTTGGCGAGCATGCTGACGGTGAGGCCTGGCTTTGAGTCTTGTTGACCGACTTCGCGAAAGCCGATGCGATTATGAAATCGAATCGAACCGAGATTCGGCGGATTTAAATTAACCTCGCAAGTCAGAAGTGGCGCACAACGATCTTTGATCATTCGTTGTTCGACTGCTGCGTATAGTTTGGCGCCAAGAGATTTGTTGCGCATTTTTTCGCTTACAACAATGCGGTCAAGATACACAAAATCTGAATATTGTCTCGAAAACCACTGATAGTTAACGCTCGTATACGGCGCCCCTGGAGCAAAAGTAATACAAAATGCGTGAAGTGTGTCAGAGCCGATCGCGAAAGAGTAAAGAGAGTGCTCGATCAGAAATTCGAGTGTCGGTCGGTCAATCTCGCCAACGGCCGGCGAGTTTGCATTGTTCAGATCGAGCGCGGGGTCAATATCTGACGGTAAAAACAGTCGCGGCTCAAGTTCACTCGATTGCATAGACATCTAATAGCCTGACACAATGAACACAGCACATTTCGTCCTTGGTAATTCGATGGTTGCGCCGTGGCCAGATTCGATGCACACGGCGGTTTTTGGCCTCGGTTGTTTTTGGGGCGCCGAGCGAAAATTTTGGCAACTAGACGGGGTCTACACAACCGCAGTCGGTTATAGCGGCGGCACCAAACTTGACCCCACTTATCGTGAGGTTTGTAGCGGCAACACGATGCATGCAGAAGTTGTGCTGGTGGTTTTTGACCCAGCAACAATTTCTTATGAGAAGTTGTTGCAGGTCTTCTGGGAGTCTCATGATCCGACCCAAGGCATGCGCCAAGGCAACGACATCGGCACCCAATATCGCAGCGCGATTTATTTTACGAATGAGGATCAACAACGCGCCGCAACCGCCACCCGCGATATTTTTCAGCAACGCCTTAACGAAGCAGGCTTCGGCAAGATAACTACAGAGATCAAAAAGTCAGGCGAGTTTTATTATGCCGAGGAATATCACCAGCAATATCTCGCAAAAAATCCGAGCGGCTACTGCGGCATCGGTGGCACCGGCGTAACTTGCCCAGTTGGTGTTGTTAGTTAAGTTGCTTGGGCGAGTTGGTCGGCAGTTGGTCGGCGAAACAGAGTCAACATCGCGACACCAGAAAGCAGAATTACCCCCGTCATCAGTGTCCATGCTGTATGAAATCCGCTTGTCGGGTCGTCAGTTTTTGAAGCAGCAACTAGCAATGAACTAACTAGTGCAATGCCAAGTGCGGCACCGATCTGTCGCGAAGTGTTGTTTAGCGCCGAACCCATCGCAAATCTGGGTTGTGGCAAAAATGCCGTTGCTGAACTCGAAATTGTCGAGATGCAAAG
>RFMT01000329.1 GCA_009927565.1 Acidimicrobiia bacterium | reverse complement strand
AAACATGGACAGTCGTCGGCTTCAAACAAAGTTGCAATTTTGCTTATATTCCGCGCTCTTATCGTGACTACGTTTGGTCTTCACTTTCAACTTCCTAAAAAGGTCGTTGGCGGGGCAGACTAGAAGAACAACTTCAGCATCAGGAGAACATAATGAAAACAGCAGTGATTGTCGACGCAGTTCGAACACCATGTGGCAAGCGAAACGGACGTCTGAAAGATTGGCATCCAGTTGATTTGTCGGCGCATAGTTTGAAAGCTCTTGTTGAACGAACTGGTATTGATCCAGCGATAATTGACGACGTCGTCATGGGTTGCGTGATGCAGGTTGGTGAACAAAGTCTGAATGTCGCGCGAAATGCAGTTCTTGCTGCTGGTTGGCCAGAGAGTGTGCCGGGTACAACTGTTGATCGCCAATGTGGCTCAAGCCAACAAGCCGCTCACTTTGCCGCCCAAGGTGTTATGGCCGGCGCATACGACGTTGTAGTTGCCGCCGGTGTCGAAGTCATGACCCGCGTGCCGATGGGTTCTTCGATCGCCGAGGGAAAACATGGCTTTCCGTTTGGACAAACCGTGCAAGCGCGATATGCGGCTGATGGCGGTCTTGTAAACCAAGGTATTTCTGCAGAACTAATCGCTGAAAAATGGAATATAACTCGCGAAGATATGGATCGTTACGGTGTTCGTTCGCAAACCTTCGCTGCACGTGCGACAAAAGAAGGTCGATTTCAAAACGAGATAATCCCGACACTTGACTCAGAAGGCAAAGTAATGACCACCGATGAAGGAATCCGCGAGTCGACTCTCGAAAAACTGGCAACTCTCAAACCGGCATATCGCCCAATTGAAGATGGGGGCAAAGTTACAGCGGGCAACTCATCGCAGATCACCGACGGCGCGACTGCAGTTCTGATCATGTCGGAGGAGCGCGCCAAACAACTAGGTCTGAAACCTCGTGCACGTTTCGTTAATTTCGCACTTGCAGCCGAGAATCCGCGTTACATGTTGACTGCTCCGATTCCGGCTACAAAGAAAGTGCTCGAGCGAGCAGGTATGACAATCGACGACATCGATCTAGTTGAGATCAACGAGGCTTTCGCGTCAGTCGTTTTGGCATGGGAGAAAGAAATTCATCCCGACATGGAGAAAGTAAACGTCAATGGCGGCGCGATTGCGTTGGGTCATCCGCTTGGCGCTTCAGGCACTCGTCTGATGACGACGCTATTAAACGAACTTGAGCGCACAGGTGGTCGTTACGGTTTGCAGACGATGTGCGAAGGTGGCGGTTTAGCAAATGCCACAATTATCGAACGCCTCGGCTAAATGATTTAAACCCAAGATGTGGGGATCAATAATTTGGTTCGGCCTTGGCCTCGCACTTCTCTATTTCATCTGGAAGATCGGGCTCGGCATGCTGAGAGGCATGACATCTACGCTCCCGCCGCCACCGCCAGCAGGAGAAATGCGACGCATTAACGTGCGTTATCGTTGCTCAAGTTGCGGCACTGAGTTAAGAATGACAATGGCACCAGATCAAAACCCACCACCGCCAAAGCATTGTTTAGAAGATATGGATTTAATCGCGCCGATCGACTGAAATTAATCAGTGATATTTGGTTGCGGTGTATAAACCTCCAAGCACCGCAAGCAAACCAGAAAACAAATACCAATTGTTGCGACCACCAGGCACAAAACCTAGGTAGTAGAGCAAGATAACCAGTGCACCAAGACCAAGCAAGGCAAACATTAAGACAGGTACCCATGGTGGACTAACACGTTGCTCACGCAACGTTGGCGGGGTATATCGCGAAGACGCATCGGCGATATTTTGTCCGTGCATTGAATGCGTGTCTGAGGTATCGAGTCGATGAGTCTCATGCACTCGGCCAGGCTTTGTGCCTTTTGGCGTGGTTCGACCACCACCGCGTCGCTTTTGGCTTGCCATAACTTCATCAAGTGTAGGGGATTAAATCGCTTTGTAATTGCTCAATTCTCAGGCAGGCTGAAGATGATGAATAGCACTACAGCGCGAATCTTGGTGATCGATAACTATGACAGTTTCGTTTACAACCTCGTGCAGTATCTTGGCGAACTTGGGGCACAGCCAATCATCGTGCGCAACGATCAAATTTCTGTTGATAAAGCGATCACATTGAAGCCCGATGGAGTCTTGCTCTCTCCTGGTCCGGGTCAGCCGCATGATGCCGGAATTTTGTGCGAATCAATTCGCAAGTTCGCTGGCGTTGCACCGATTTTCGGCGTTTGTCTTGGACATCAAGCAATCGGACATGTATTTGGTGCCCAGATTGTGAGTGCGCCCGAGATTCAACATGGCAAAACTTCGGAGATCAGTCACAACGGCAGTGGTGTGTTTGATGGTATCAACTCGCCGATTTATGCGACTCGTTACCACTCACTTGTTATCGAGCCAAGTTCGTTGCCATCATGTTTGACAATAACTGCTTCGACATCTGATGGCATCATCATGGGAGTGCGTCATCGCGAGTTAAATATAGAAGGCGTGCAGTTTCATCCTGAAAGTGTGTTGACCGATCATGGTCACAAGATAATTAGAAATTTTCTGAAGCGTTGCGAAAAATAAAAATTAGGGCGTAGCCGCTGCTGCGCGACCAATTGTCAAACGGATGATGAACCCAGGGTCGACCAGCGTTCCGGCGTCAGTGCCTTGTGTAATTACCTTGCCGATGTTGATGTCATTTACGGGCACGTCTTGATATTTGACATCTGGGGTTAATCCAGCAGTCGCAAGAAGTGCACGCGCATCGACTTCGGTCTGGCCCTCTACTTGTGGCACAGCCACCTTATTTCCACCCGACGAAACAAATACTGTAATCGCCGAGCCGGCTGGACTTTGGGCGCCGATTGCCGGCTCAGTTCGAATTACACGACCCTGTTCGATTGTTGAACTCGGTTCATTGACCAAAGTAACGACAAAGTTGTATGGCGAAGTTTGCAACAATTGTTGTGCAGCGTTAGCTACCTGTCCTTGAACATTCGGTACAGTCGCCTGACCCAGACCGCCAGACACAATCACAACAATCGTTGATCCAGAACGCACTTGTGTGTCAACTTTTGGATCTTGCGACATGATCTGATTTTCAGGAATCTTTGGGTCATTGACCACTTCTTTGATCGAAAGAGTCAAACCAAGTGGCGCTAACAGTGCGGTCGCTTCTTTGACTGTTAATCCACGCACAAGAGGCACAGCAACCGGAGTACTTGCTGGGTTATATGTGATCGTTATCTGATCACCCGAGCGTGCGAGCACACTTGGCGGGGGGTCTTGTGCGTAGACGATGTCGTTTCCAACACCATCTTTGGTTGCCGCATAAGGTATTGGGGTAAAACCAGATGCGAGCAACTGCTCACTTGCTTGCTTGACTGTCAAGTTTCGTACGTCGGGTACCGTGATCGACGCATTTGCCGAATTGCGGGTGAGGGTTTGATAGAGAAATAGCCCGCCCGCGAGCAAAACGATCGTTGCAAATAATGCACCGAAAACAAATACAGCAGTACGTTGTGGAGACTTGTCGTCATAAGGCGGATAATTTGTTTGCTTAGTTGCAGTCGGCGAAATTTTTGGCAGCAACTCAGTTGCTACATCTTGCGCACTAATTACGGTCGTTGCATTGATGTCGGTCTGTGGCAAGACCTGCGTCGCGCGACTAGATTCTGTCTTTTCGGAGACTGCTAATACGGGCATACCTTCGACGAATCGACGCAATTCGTCACGTACTTCTTCGGCACTTGAATATCTGTCGTCGGGTGACTTTTCCATGCACTTGGCGACGATTGCCGAAACTTCTGGCGGAATAGAAGTCAGGCGCTGATCTAGCGGCATTGCGTGTTCATGCACCTGCTTGTAGGCAATCGCAACGGCATTTTCACCGGTGAAAGGGGCGACGCCACTAAGCATTTCGTACATTACGACACCGAGCGAATAAATGTCGCTTCGCTGATCTGTCGATACACCTTGTGCTTGCTCGGGCGAAAAATATGTCGCCGTACCCATGACGGCGCCGGTTTGAGTGAGTCCTTGTTCAACTCCTGCACCAAGTGCGCGCGCTATACCAAAGTCCGCAACTTTTATCTGACCAGTTGTGCTCACAAGAATGTTTCCTGGTTTGATGTCACGGTGGATCACGCCATTTTGGTGAGCTGAAATCAGAGCTGATGCAACTTCGCTCATGACATCGCAAACTTGCATCGGTGTGAGAGTGCCGCTCTGTTTCAAAATATCCGCCAACGTTCGACCGTTGACGTACTCCATCGCGATGTAGTACGTATTATTTACTTTGCCCCAGTCATAAACAGCAACAATGTTCGGATGGTTTAGGTTCGCCGCCGCTTGTGCTTCACGTCGAAAGCGTTCAACGAATGCGGGATCAGTCGCAAATTCTGGGAACAAAACCTTCATCGCTACGGGCCGGTCGAGCAAAATATCTCTAGCCTGAAAAATCTCGGCCATTCCGCCACGACCAATGCGCTTGCCGATTTCATATCGTTCGTTGACTATGGTGCGGCTGTTGTCGCTCATGGCTTTGTCTGCTCTACTACGTCGCGAATCTGGTTGACGTAGTCACGGGCATCAGCGGAAGATGAAAATGATGGTCGCGCAATAATCTCGCGTGCCAAACCGATACTCAAGTCTTCGCGGGTCAATGTGCTGTCGGCTTCAATGGTTGGGTTTACCCATAAGAAATTCTTGCCGCGATAAATCAGCACTCGGGCGTCAGACTCTGCGTTTTCGTAGGCAACAAAGTATCCAGTGCGCAAATATGAACTCAACAGCACTATCGCTACAACGGTCGTAATCGCAATTGCTCCGCTGAGCACAAGTTTTTTTACAAGCGGCTTCGTTATTCGTGCTGTCTTGTGGGTTACAGACGGAACTTTTGCTGTGTTGGCGCCATCGGCAATCACATCGACAACAATTACGGTGATGTTGTCGCGACCGCCGTTGGCATTTGCTATCGCAACAAGTTGATCGGCAACTTTTTGAGGTTCAATTTTTTGCTTGACACATTTTTCTATTGCTTCGTCGGTAACTTCGTCAACTAGACCATCGCTGCACAAAACATATCTGTCACCCGTTATCAGCGGAAGCGTCCAAGTGTCGACCGCAACACTTGGTTCTATCCCCAGAGCTCTGGTTACTATGTTGCGTCGCGCATGTGTTCGCGCTTCTTCGCGGGTGATCAAGCCTTCACTGACTAGGTCTTGCACATACGAGTGGTCAACGCTTACTTGTCGAAACTCGTCATTGCGAAATAGGTATGTGCGCGAGTCGCCAATATTGGCAACCGCAGCCGAAACTTCTTTCGTTGCCTCATTTGGGGTTAATGCCAAAACGGCAAGCGTTGTTCCCATGCCACGCTGATCAGTTTGATTCGCCGCAGCGTGAAAAATTGAACGGTTAATCTGTTCTATAATCTTTGCGAGTTGACTCGCATCTGAAATGCCGTTTGTTTGCGCTTCGGCCAACATTTTGATTGCCATGGCGCTAGCTACTTCGCCAGCATTATGCCCACCCATACCATCTGCAACGACGAAGATTTTTTCTTGGGCGAGATACGAATCTTCATTTTGCACTCTTAGAGTGCCCGTGTCGCTTGATGCTCCCCATTTAACCAACATCAGTCGAGCCAATTCGCGTTTTGATTATTGCTCACGAAATTTCAAACCTCGCACTTGAGGTACCGAAACTGAGCTCGTCTCCGTTTACTAGCAATTGCTCTGCAGTGATTTTCACTCCATTGATTTTTGTGCCATTGGTGCTACCAAGATCTAAGAGCTTCCAACCATCGGCAGTTCTACGCATTTGAGCATGTTCACGGCTGACATTGCTGTCGTTAAACACGATTCGGCAAGACGCTTGGCGACCGATTTTAAGTGAGTCGGTTTCCAGAACAATTCGCTCCCCATTCTGCATGACCAATACAGCCTCAATCAAAGGTGCTGTCGCGATAACGGGTTGAGCAAAATCTGCCTTCTTTTGAGTAGCGAGTACATCACTTGTGCGTTCGGGTTGGCTTTCGTTAGTTATCGAAAAATCGCCGATTTTGATCGCATCGTCAACTTTTAATATCACCGATATTGGTTCTAAGTGCTTCAAATCATTTTTTTCAGCAAACTGTGTAGCGGCCTCTGCAAGTTCGCGTGTCAGGTGTTTTTCAATATCTGCAAAAGCCGCATAGTCTGACGCGTGTAAATTAACTACGAAATTCGGGTTTATCGGGCTTGATTTATCCAGTGAATCGATCAACCCAAGTAGTTCGCGCCCGAGGTTTATTGGCCTGATTGCAGAGCCGTATGCACGCGCAAACATGCGTCAATTCTACGCCCCACATCTATGCATAACTGTTAGCGTCAG
>RFMT01000039.1 GCA_009927565.1 Acidimicrobiia bacterium | reverse complement strand
CGCCGATGGTTTTGTTGCCGCCGACATACGTTTTCGTTTTTGCTGGTTTTCTTATGGGCATGATTTGGGGCCCATTCAACCCGCTATGGAATACCCTGATTCAAAATCGAGTGCCCGCCGAAATGCAAGGTCGGGTTTACGGCGTGCAGATGTCGGCGCTGTACGCCGCCCCGCCGATCGGTCAAGTAATTGTGGGTCTGGCTGTCGAGGGCTTGGGCCTACAGCAAACTTTCGCCGTAATTGCCGTGCTTTTTGTTGCCGTCGCACTGCTCACTATTTCTCTCCCCGCCCTCCGCGACCTCTCCCACAACACGGCGCAGATTCAAGTCAGCGATTAATCGAATCAACTAGCGAGACTTTGTCAATTCTTCGAGCGTGCCTTCACCGACGATCGTTGCATCCTCAATTTTGTAAACGCGATCGCAATGCTGAACAGTCGAAAGACGGTGCGCCACGATCAAAATAGTTTTAAAGCCCTGCAAAGCGCGAATTGCACTCATCACTTCGGTTTCGGTTTCAATGTCAAGACTGCTTGTCGCTTCGTCAAGCACCAACACTTGCGGTTCGTGATATAGCGCTCGGGCAATGCCAATACGCTGGCGTTGTCCACCAGAAACGCGAATGCCGCGCTCACCGACAATCGTCTTATCTTTTTCTGGCAAAGATTGAACAAAGTCCCACAATTGCGCTGACTTCAATGCTCGCTCAAGGGCCGCGTCATCGATTTCTTTTTCCGCGATGCCGAACGCAACATTTCGCCTAATCGAATCATCAGTCAGATAGATCGCCTGCGCGACGTAGCCGATAGTCGACTGCCACTCAATATTGTGCTCATGCATGTTTACGCCGTCAACCAAGAGTTCACCTGAACTGGGCGGCAATAATCCAAGGATCACATCGACCAAAGTGCTCTTTCCCGCGCCCGATGGCCCGATAAACCCAACCGTTTCACCTTTGCGCACAACAATATTCACATCACGCAAACTCGGCGCCGGAGTATTCGCATAACTAAAGGTGAGATTGCGCATCTCAATTTTGTCGTTAAAAACCACTTGCGACTTAACTATCTCGCTCTGTGTCTTAATG
>RFMT01000040.1 GCA_009927565.1 Acidimicrobiia bacterium | reverse complement strand
TACTCAAACTCGTTATACAACGACTCCACAGCCGGCAACGAGTAACGAATATTGTTAACTAAGCTCACAACTTTGTTTATTGACGGCACGAAACGCCACGTCGCAACTACAAACAAGCCCAAGAGTGGAATAATCCTTTCCGGGGTGCGACCTTGCCAAATCATCACCCAGATAACGACGATGAGACCCGACATCGCCAACATCTCTGTCCACATGGGCACAACTGTTCGCAAAATTGAGGACTTCAACTGAGCATCTTGCACAAGCATATTTTGTTTCTCGAACTGTGCCGAGAAGTCAGCCCCACGACTGAGCACCTGGACATCCTTTACTCCGCCAAATCCTTGCAACAAATACCTAGTGCGCGGCGGTTCAATTTTCTGGCGCAACTGACCAAAGTATTTCATTCGCGGCCGTGTAACTCGCGTATAAATCATCGTGCCGAAGATCAACACAAACAATGTTGCTGCCGCAGCAACGGGTTCAGTGAAAAACATCAAGCCTGCAACTGAACCACCAACTAAAAACTCAGTCATCAATGCCATGAAACCCGTAATCAATCCGACTGTCATCGTGACTTCTTGCTGCACAACGTTCAACAACTCAGACGAATTCCGCTGTAAATGAAACGTATACGGTCGCCTCAAAAACGACCTAAACAAAGTCGAAGCCAAATATTGCGAAACCGCGTTCGAAAATCGCGCCTGACGCCACTGAAGCGCCAACATATAAATGTTTTTCACCAAGAACGCCGCGCCTAGAAGCAGCACCGACGCCCCAACCATCGTGCTAACCGACCGTATTCCAAACGCATCAAAAATCGGCTGCAGAATCGAACTACTGCTACCAGTGCCACCCTTGCTGATCGTCGTCATCACCGGAATGACCAGACCGATACCCAGAGCCTCGATAAACGTGCCCAGCAGAACCATCAGCATCAGAACCGGCATTGCCAGGCGCGAATTTCGTGGCAGAAGACTCCAAAGCATGCCCACCGTGCCGAGTTTCTTGGCTGGTGCA
>RFMT01000107.1 GCA_009927565.1 Acidimicrobiia bacterium | reverse complement strand
GCTGTAAGCAACAGTGCGCCAACCGACAATAAGCCGATGGCGAACTTCTTGTTTCGTAATCTCATTTTCTCCCCTTGAATGTTCTGTGAACGTGGTTTATGCCCCAAACAGGGCTGTAATCACCATAGCAAGCCTTGACGAATTGGTGAATAGTGGCACTATTGTTTCGGCAATGGGTTCGGGGGATCTACCAGCAATTGAACTGCGCCATATCTGGAAAGTATTTGGCCCTGGTGACAACGCTCGCACCATAGAACTATCTATGGGTGGCACGAGTCGCGCCGAAATTCTGCAACAGACTCAGCAAACTGTCGCGGTTCGCGATGTTTCGTTTTCTGTCGCCGAGGGCGAAACTTTTGTCGTCATGGGTTTGTCTGGTTCGGGCAAATCAACTCTCATTCGTTGCTTATCGCGGCTTGTCGAACCCACTCAAGGTCAAATTTTTCTCGGTGGAGACGATCTTTTGTCGATGAATGAAGAGCAACTTCGGCAGCTTCGTCGCGGTCGAATGTCGATGGTGTTTCAACACTTCGGATTGTTTCCACATCGCAAGGTGATCGACAACATCGCCTACGGTCTTGAAGTACAAAAGATCGACAAGCCGACGCGACTCGCTCGCGCCACCGAAATTTTGCATACTGTCGGACTAGAGGGCTGGGCAGATCACTATCCGCAACAACTTTCAGGTGGCATGCAACAGCGCGTCGGGCTTGCGCGTGCGCTCGCGGTTGATCCGCAAATTTTGTTGTTTGACGAACCTTTCTCGGCACTAGATCCATTGATTCGCAAAGAGATGCAAGATGAGCTGATCAGACTGCAGAAAACGATGCAACGCACGATTGTCTTCATCACTCACGACTTTGCTGAAGCGCTTCGTCTCGGTGATCGCATAGCAATCATGAAAGACGGTTCGTTCGACCAAATCGGCACTCCCGAAGAAATAGTTTCGGCTCCGGCAACGGCTTATGTGCGAGAGTTCGTCAATGACGTTCCGCGGGCAAAGGTGCTCAGCGTCCGGACCGTGACTGTCGCGGGCAAACCCGTCGCAAACGGTCGAGTTATCTCCGATTCGGCGAAGATCGAAACAGTTATTCCGATGTTGCTTGAGCGTGATGAAGCGATAACAGTTTTAGACGCAAACAAACAAACGGTCGGCGTCGTCAATCGTGAGAGCGTGGCTGCAATCTTGCAGGCTGAACAAAAATGAAACGCCGATTCGGCGCTCTGATTGTTTTTTTGGTTGTCGCGCAAACTCTTGGCACCCGTGGGTTTCCTGATTCGTTGAATATTGGTCTTGCCGAACCGATCACAAACCTGCAGTCGTGGGTTCGCAAAAACCGCAACAGCAATTGGTCTTTTGAATATTTTTTTAATCCTCTGATTGCAGTCGTCGAGTTCGGCATCAAATCGGTCGAGTCGCTCTTCACTTGGTTGCCTTGGTTCGTTCCGGCGATTGTCGTTTTCGCCGTGATTGCCCGCACCCGACGCTGGGGCTTGGCAACTTTCACTGCGTTTGCAGTTATTTATCCTGGTCTCGTTGGAGTTTGGGACGAGAGCATCGTCACAATCTCACTGATGGCAGTTGCGGTCTTCATCTGCGTTTTAATTGGCGTGCCACTCGGCGTTTTGGTTGCGCTCAATCGACGAGTTGAGGTTATGTTGCGACCAATTTTGGACGGTATGCAGACGGTTCCGGCAACGGTGTATCTAATCCCAATAGTATTATTTTTTGGAATTGGTCCGGCACCCGCGGCCGTTGCCACCGTTATTTATGCGCTTCCACCAATGGTGCGATTGACGGCACTTGGCATTCAGCAGGTGCCAAAGGCGGCCGTTGAGGCGGCGCAAATGTTTGGTGCGACAAAACGGCAAGTTTTGGCAAAGGTGCAATTGCCACTTGCCGCGCCATCAATTGTCACGGGCATCAACCAAACAGTGATGATGGCCCTGGGTATTGTCGTCATTGCGACACTCGTTGGCGCAGGTGGTCTTGGTCAAGAAATAAATCAGACGGTGCGTCGCCTTGAGCCAGGTCGTGGGTTGGTCGTGAGTCTCGCTGTTGTCGCAGTTGCTCTCGTGCTCGATCGCGTCAGCATGTCGCTTGTTTCAAATTCGGGGGTGTCGCAAATACGAGTCAACCGCAAGACCCTATATTTATGTCTGATTTGCCTTGCGGCGATCACGATCGTGAGTCGCATTTTGGGGTGGATCGACTTTCCATTTTCGTGGGGTACGTCATTCGCCGACCCAATTGACGTCGGTTTCAAATGGTTTCGTACGACATTTGACGTCGTCACCAGGCCGTTCAACGATTTCATCGTGCGCGAAATTTTGGTGCGTGCCCAAACTTTGTTCAATGAAACCGTCACCTGGCAGGCGGTCGTTGTCGTCGCGGCAGCGTTTTCGTTTTATGTAGCGGGCTGGAAAATGTCTTTGTTCACGGCGTTTGGCGTAACGTTCATCGGCCTGACTGGGCGGTGGCTAGATGCGGTCGACACGCTCGCACAAACTGTTGTCGCGGTACTTATCGCGATGTTGATCGCCATTCCAATCGGCATTTTCATTGGCAGGCGGCCGCGCATCGAGGCG
>RFMT01000222.1 GCA_009927565.1 Acidimicrobiia bacterium | reverse complement strand
ATGCGGTGGTGGCGATGGCGGGAGCGCGAGCGGCACCGAAACGATCAAAATTGCGCGCAACAACTGGACCGCTTCGGCGATCGAAGTTGAAATCGTCAAGCAATTGATCGAAAAGAATTTGGGCAACCCAGTTGAAATCGTTGACATCGACGAAAACGCGATGATCCCAGGTATGTCAACTGGCGATATTGACGCCAACGTTGAAGTGTGGCCATCGGGTTTCACCGCAGAAGAGCAGGCATTTGTTGACGACGGTTCAGTTGTCAAAATGGGCGAACTTGGGGCGATCGGCAAAATTGGCTGGTTCTTGACGCCAAATGCGCTGCAGCAGTTTCCGCAACTTTCATCGTGGGAAGGTTTGAAAGACCCTGCGGTTGTCAAAGCATTCGCGACTGCCGCGACTGGCTCACAAGGTCGAGTCTTGGCGATGGATCCTTCATTCTCTGGATACGAAGAACCCCTTGTGAAGAACTTGAAGCTCGACTACAAAGTTCAATACTCGGGTTCTGAAGCCGCAACTCAAGCCGAAATCATCGCGGCAACTGAAGCTGGCAAACCAGTTTTGATGTACTACTGGATGCCATCAGCAGCAGTAGGCAAATTTGGTTTGGTCAACCTTGCGTTGCCAAAACCAACTGTTGACTGTGCGTTAGAAGCCGACAAGTGCGACGGCGACTACCCAGAAGATGTGTTGTTTAAACTCGCGTCAGCAAAACTCGAGGCGAAAGATGCCAAAGTCTTCAAATTCTTCAAGAACTTCAAGTTCACAACCGAAGATCAGTTGGCAACTTTGGCGCCAGTCGAAATTGACGGTCGACCAGCATCAGAAATTGCTGCAGAATGGATCGCAGCAAACGAAGCAACTTGGTCTGAGTGGTTTAAGTAATACAGTCACGAAGTTAATCAGAGAAGGCGGGCCCTCGGGCCCGCCTTCTTTATTTTCAACACAATCGAAAGTGCAATGAATATGACCTCATCGCCTATTAGTTACGACCCGACAATGCTCGGTGCACATGACTGGGGCTTTCCGGTGCCGATTGCTTACGGGCCAGGGCGAATAGCCGAAGTTGGGCGCCGATGTGTTGGGCTCGGCGTGAGAAATCCGTTAATTGTGACTGACCGTGGTAGCCGCAATCTTGAATTCATCACTCGCCTGCAATCAATTATCGGCGAGG
>RFMT01000201.1 GCA_009927565.1 Acidimicrobiia bacterium | reverse complement strand
CAACCGCAACAGTTACGCCGATCATTACGCCGCGCAAAATTGCATATCGCGAAAATCTTCGGGCGATCGCGGCGAAACTAAATGCACCGAGCACCATTCCGGTTGCCAGCGCCGTCATCGTCAACCGAGACCGCCAGCATTGTCGAGCCGCTCAAAGTGCACTGGCAAAATCACCATCTCAATTGGCATGTACACAGCCGATGTGAACATGAAAATTATTGTCAAACTAAACAACGCACGGTCGGCATGCAGCGCACGAAACCCGGCAATTGTCGCTTGCCAAAAGTTTTCACTCGGCGAATCTTGGCCGTGAGTCTCAGATGCTGCGTCGACAACTCTCATCAACATCACACTCACTGACGCGATGAAAAACAGAAGACTCGTTGCCAACAGTGCATTGACTGGCCCGACGAACTTGATCAAAGTCGCGCCAATTGCGGGCCCGATTGCCCAACCTACGGCGAAGAACCCCTCGTGTCGGCCGTTTGCAGTCTCGAGACTTATCGATGACGCAGCCGCAACATTAGGGATCAGCGATTTGCGCGCCGTGAACCCCGCGGGGTCAAACACTGCTCCCAAAACTGCGATCAAAACAACCCAGACAAATGTCAACTCACCGACGCGATCGACGAGTACAAACAACAGAACTGAAATAGCCGACAGCACATCGGCATAAATTGAAACTTTTCGTCGACCAATGCGGTCGATCATCGTGCCAAGAAACGGCGAAACTACGATGCCGGGCAACATCACCAGGGCACCGAGCAAGACCAGCGGCACTAGGCGAGTCGGTGAGTTCGAGCACTAACCAGGGCACCGCAATCATCACGATGCCGTTGCCAATGCCAGAAGCAATGTTTGACGTCTGCAACAAAACAAACGGCAGAGATCGCTTCATTATTTTAGTTTAATTAGTCAATGCGCGCATCGCGCGCGCTTGAAACTACTTCCAGCTCAAAAGTTTTTCGAGATCACCAAAGTCGAACGGTCCCGCACAAGTCAAGATCACATGTTCTGCACCGACTTGTTTGTATTGCTCAAAAATTTCTGGTGTTACTTCTTTCGGATAAATCGCCACCGTGCGTTCGATTTCGCGCGGGTTACGTCCGACCTTCGCACACCATTCGTCGAGAATTTTTATTTTCTTGCCATAACTTTCGGGCGGTCCAAAATAATTGTATTGATCGGCATATTGCGCGACGAGTCGCAACGTGACTTTTTCGCCACCGCCACCGATCATGATTGGCATCTTGCCGCGCACTGGTTGCGGATTCAATTTTGCCAATCGCGCTTGAATCACAGGCAGACCAGCCTCAAGCAACTTCAATCGCTCAATCGCGGTGCCGAAGTGGTATCCGTATTCTTTGTAGTCACGTTCGAACCAACCTGAACCAATGCCGAGCACAAAGCGCCCTTCGCTGATGTGGTCGATTGTGCGTGCCATATCTGCCAACAATTGCGGATTTCGATATGTGAAACACGAAACCAACGCACCGATCTGTGCGTGGCAAGTGTCGGCCGCCATCGCCGCAAGCAACGAGTAACACTCGAAGTGCGTAGCCTCGGGGTCGCCCGACAACGGGTAAAAGTGGTCCCATGTCCAAATGCTGTCGACACCCATCGCGTCGGCTTTGCGCCACGCGGTACGCATATCCTTGATATTTGTGGCCTGTGGCCAAAGTTGAACACCAATTTTCATAGTCAAACAATACAACTAGTATCCGTTTGCAGACGAATAACAAATTTTGGAGGACAATCGTGCGCATCAAAAAATCATTTCTCGCAACAGCACTCGGTCTTTCACTTGTCGCGGGTTTCGCGCAAGTGCCACCTGCGGGCGCAGTTGTTGAGTGGGGGCTCACCGAAGACGCCGTGTCACTCGGTCTTACAGGTGTATCGCCACATGTTGAGCGAACGGGGAATGCTGATCGATTGTGGTATCCGGGTGGTCTTGCGGGCACTGCGGTCGCTGATTGCAATGACGCCGGCGCATGTACAAGTGTTTCGATAACAGGCCGCTTGGGCACAGACTTCACGGCGATTACTTTGCCCAACGGCACGCGTCGTGCGTACTTCGTCGAAATCTCGATGACACCTGGTGCGAACACAAAATCAGTTTCGTCTGCGCCGTGTTTGAGCACGGCATGCACCTCGGTCGGTACATCGACAGTCGCTGCCGCCGAACTTGTGGTTTCGCAAAATGAAAAGTCTTGGGGTGTACCCGATGCCGTGGTGACGCCTGACGGCAAAGTACGACTTTATGTTGTTGAGTCGCCAACACTGAGTAGCAACTGTCCTGAGAAAGTCGCCAGCTACATCTCGAGCGATGGCATTTCGTTTACCAAAGAAGCAGGCTGGCGTCTTGAAGGCGGCTATGTCGACACCGAAGTTCTGCGTGCCAAAGATGGCGACTGGGTGATGGTCATGGCTGATGGTCCTGGTTGTGGCGATCGCGTGCAGAAACTTTACATGTCAACTTCGAATGACGGTTTGACCTGGGCAAAGCCCCAAAAGATTTCTGCCTCAGATCTTCGTCGCCTCGACCCAACTGGTTACGAAGTTTCAGCAAACGTGTTTCGCGTTTACTATGCGACTGCTACTGCTGGCGCGCTTGGCGATGTAACTTACACAATTAAGCGGGGCACGATTGCAATTAAACAGTCATCGTCTGACGTAGCTGTCACTGGTGGCAAAAATAAAGCAACCAAGACAACAATTACATGCGTAAAGGGCAAGATCACAAAAAAGGTGACAGGTGTAAACCCGAAGTGCCCAAGCGGGTATAAAAAGAA
>RFMT01000151.1 GCA_009927565.1 Acidimicrobiia bacterium | reverse complement strand
ATCATCGCGCCAGTGCTTGACGCGTTCCAAACAATTCCAAACCTTGTCTATGCGATTCCGTTCGTGATGATCTTTTCGGTTGGCCCAGTGCCGGGCATTGTCGCCGCGGTGGTATACGCAATTCCACCAGGCATTCGTCTCACAAGTCTTGGCATTCGGCAAGTCAACAACGAAACAGTTGAGGCCGCGATCACATTCGGTGCAACTCAGCGCCAAATACTTTGGGGAGTGCGGATAAAACTGGCGATGCCGTCGATAATCTTGGCGATCAACCAAATGGTGATGATGGTTTTGGCGATGGCGATAATTTCAGGGATGGTCGGCGGTGGCGGTCTTGGCTATCGGTCGATTGAGGCTCTCACTGGTCCAGACTCGGGTCTCGGGGTAGAGGTTGGCCTGGCGATTGTGATTATGGCGACGATTCTCGATCGTTTATTGCAGGCAACTGCAAAACGTCTGCAAGCGCCCGTCGCTATTTAGCTATTTAGGTTGATCATCACGTGTTTGATGCGCGTGTAATCGTCGAGTGCGTAAGCCGAGAGATCTTTGCCGTAACCCGACTTCTTGTAGCCGCCGTGTGGCATTTCGGCGACCATCGGAATGTGAGTGTTGACCCACACGCAACCGAAATCGAGGTTTTTGGTCATGCGCATCGCCTTGCCCAAGTCACGTGTCCATACTGAAGAGGCGAGAGCATATTCGACGCCGTTTGCCCACTTCAACGCTTCTTGCTCATCGCTGAACTTCTGCACGGTGATGACAGGTCCAAACATTTCGTTTTGAATCATTTCGTCGTTCTGTTTGAGATCACAAATTACCGTCGGCTCAAAAAAGTAGCCTGGGCCCGAAACTTGTGAGCCACCTGCGACAACTTTGGCATGCTTCGGTGTGCGATCAACAAAGCCCTTGACCTTGCCGAGATGAACTTCGTTATTGAGTGGTCCGTAAAGAACATCTTCGTTTGGTTTGCCCGTCTTGGTTTTCTTGGCTTGTTCGGCAAGTGCGTCGACGAAGTCACCGTAAATTTTTGGACCAGCGATCACGCGCGTTGCGGCGGTGCAGTCTTGTCCGGCATTGAAATATCCGGTCATCGCAATAGTCGACGCGGCGAGTTCGAGATCTGCATCATCAAAAATCACGACAGGTGCTTTGCCACCAAGTTCGAGGTGCACACGCTTCAAAGACTTTGACGCGGCTTCGGCAACTTCCATACCGGCGCGTACCGAACCAGTGACCGAAACCATGCCTGGTGTTTGGTGCGCAACCATACTGCGACCAGTGTCGCGATCTCCGCAAATCACGTTGAGTACACCGGGTGGCAAAACTGCGCCGGCGATTTTGGCCAGCAGCGCAGTTGATGCTGGCGTTGTGTCGCTCGGTTTCAAAACTGTTGTGTTGCCCGCGGCAATCGCCGGAATGAACTTCCAGACACCCATCATCAATGGGTAATTCCACGGGGCGACCTGTGCGCAAACACCAATTGGCTCACGACGTATATATGAGGTGAAGTTCGCCATGTATTCGCCGGCGCTTTTGCCTTCGAGCATTCGCGCGGCACCTGCAAAGAAACGGATCTGATCCATCATCGGTGGCACTTCTTCGCTAAAGGTGATCGCCCGTGGTTTGCCGGTGTTCTCGATCTCGGTCTCGATCAATTCGTTCATGTGTTCTTCCATCGCGTCGGCGATGTCGTTGATCGCCTTTTGGCGCATCGATGGTGTCGAATGCTTCCATGATTCGAATGCGTCGGCCGCTGCCTTCATCGCGTCGTCTACATCTGCTGGGCCCGATAGCGCCGCGGTCGCATATTGCTTGCCCGTTGTTGGGTCAATTACCGGGGTAGTGCGGCCATCTCGCGACGCAACTTCTTTGCCATTGATGTAATTGTTGAAAGTTTTCATGCCTAAACCCTATCGCATTGCCTTATGACTGTTAACCGAGTGTTCACTTGAAAACTTTCTCGCAATAAATTGCAAAAATTACACTTTGTATGTGCAGAATTCACGCACCAAAAAGCCATCGGTGTTGTTCGTGTGCGTGCACAACGCAGGGCGGTCGCAAATGGCGGCAGGATGGGTGCGTCACCTCGCGCAAGACCGAGTTGATGTTTATTCGGGTGGTTCAGACCCAGGCAAGCACCTAAATCCAACCGCAGTTGAAGCGATGCGCGAAGTTGGTATTGACATTTCAAACGAATTTCCAAAACCGTTTGCCACAGAGGTGGTCCAAGCAGCCGACGCCGTCATCACGATGGGTTGCGGCGACACCTGCCCGATTCTTCCTGGTAAACGCTACGAAGACTGGGTGCTCGAAGACCCAGCAGGCCTAGACATCGAAGCAGTGCGAAAAATTCGTGACGATATTCATCGTCGTGTAGTCGGACTGCTCAACGATCTCGGAGTCGACATCAAGTGAATTTGACACGAAGACTCGCTGCAGAGGCACTCGGCACCGCGCTGCTGATCATTTCGGTTGTCGGCTCGGGCATCATGGCAACGAATCTCACAGACGATGTCGCACTGCAACTTCTCGCCAACGCCGGCGCAACGGTCGGCGCGCTGATCGCACTCATTTTGATGTTCGGTCATATCTCAGGCGCGCATTTCAACCCTGTGGTCACTGCCGCAACTTGCATTTTCGACGCGAGACCATGGCGCGAGTTGCTGCCTTATGCAGTTAGTCAAACAATCGGCGGCATTATCGGTGCGGCAATTGCCAACTCAATGTTTAGTCTCGACATTCTCGGACCATCGACAAAAATTCGCGAGGGCTCTGGCATCTGGCTCGGCGAGATTGTCGCCACTGTCGGTTTGTTGCTTGTAATTTTTCTTATCGCTCGTGGTCCGCGACCCGAATCGGTGCCGGTAGCCGTTGGTGTGTGGATAGGCGGTGCCTATTGGTTCACGTCATCGACATCTTTGGCTAATCCCGCCGTGTCGATCGCCCGAAGTTTTAGCGAATCTTTCGCGGGTATCGCGCGCGAGTCAGTGCCAATGTTCATTGTTATGCAGATAATCGGCCTCGTTGTCGCCACTTTCATTTTGTCGGCGTTCATCGAGCGCCAAACGTCTAACTGACGAGTTTTTTCAGCCCCGCAACTTCAGCAAGTTCGACAGGCGAGTGCTGTGAACTTCGACCAATGCCCATATAGGTAATCGGTGTTGCGCTGAAATCTTGATCATGCCATAAGTTGCGCCCGTCGATTATTAAAAATTCTCGCATGTTGCGCACCAAGCGATCTATTTTGAGATCGCGAAATTGTTTCCATTCGGTTACCAAGAACAGAACATCTGCATCAACCACTGCTTCATATGGGCAGTCAACAATTTCAAACAAGTTTGGTGCGATGCTGCTGAACATTGGCAGCCACGAAACCAGCGGGTCGTGAGCGACAACGCTTGCGCCCTCGGCAAGCAGACGTCGTATCAATGTCAGCGCTGGGGCATCGCGAATGTCATCGGTCTCAGGTTTAAACGACAACCCCCAGATCGCACATCGCTTGCCTCTGAGTGAACCAAAGTGTTGCATTGCTTTTTCGAGCAAAACATTTTGTTGAGCATCGTTGACTTCAATAACCGAATTGACCAGTTTCAAGCTCATGTCATTGTCGTTTCCCATTGCCACGATTGCCCGCAGGTCTTTCGGAAAGCAACTTCCACCAAAACCCGCACCCGCGCTTAGGTATTTCGCCCCAATGCGTGGATCAGCCGCCATCACTCGCTGAATGTCAATAACATCGGCGCCAACCGCGTCTGAAAGTTTGGCAATTTCGTTCATGAATGAAATACGCGTTGCGAGCATGGCGTTGCTGGCATATTTGCAAAGTTCAGACGACTTCTCACTCATGACCATAAGCACATTCGGTGTCGGGCACAGCGGCAAATACATCTCGGTCAAAATTTTGATTGCACGTGCGTCGCTCGCGCCGACAACAATGCGGTCGGGTTGCATGAAATCTCGAACGGCATCGCCCTCTTTGAGAAACTCCGGGTTTGATGCGACGGCAAATTCGGCACTTGAGCAAGACGCTCGTAACGCGTCGGCAACAGCCTGCCGCACGATTTCAGAGGTGCCGACAGGCACGGTGCTTTTGACGACGACGACCGCAAAGTGGTCGAGCAACGTACCGATCGTTTGCGCAACGTTTATCACCTGTGAAAGATCTGCCGAGCCGTCGAGCAGCGGTGGGGTGCCGACGCCGATTATCAGAACTTCACCGTGCTCGACGGCGCGTTGCGACGAAGTTGTAAATCGCAGACGGTCATTTTTTACACACTCAGTCACTAATTCGCTAAGACCCGGCTCATAGAAAGGCACTTCGCCCAGCGTCAATCGCTCGACTCGCTCGGCATCGACATCGATGCACACAACTTGATGTCCGATCGCTGCCAAACCGGCTGCCGAAACAAGACCGACATAGCCGGCGCCAAAAACCGAAACTTTCATCGGATTATCAAACAGCTGCATTTTTACGCCGCTTTCTGTTCGGTTTTTGTATCTCCAACACCAACTCGTTCAGGTCTGCGAACAAGTGTCAACCGGTGTATTTCTTGACCAGTGAGCCAACTGAATGTGTGATTTTTTGAATTCGCAACGACTGCGCCACCAACTCGCCGCAAACTGACGATGCGTTTGCCGCCGACGGCGTTCATCTCACCGAAATAGCCGAGCGCACCGCGATTCTCGCAAACCGAGTCGGCGTGACCACGAAGTTTCAGCGACACCGAGCCATCGTGATACGAGTGGTGCACGTTCAAATGAGCGTGCATCACTACATCTGTTGGCAGATCTTTGCGTGTGCGCATAATCGTAAACGAGTCTTTTAAGCGATACCAAAAAAATCGACATGACTTTAAGTTCATGCGAAAAGAAATCAACGCAACTGCACAAAAAACCAACAGTCTCACCACCAATGTTTTCTGCGACTTTTTGAACGACTCATTGTCGGTGCAGACCAGGCAATAACCGACGGCTTTGTCACCAACCATGGCGATTGCACAGTCGGCGCTACCGCTAGTCAGATACCACTCAAGACTCAGATTTTCGTAATGTTTAGCGCAACTCAAATCAAATTTCAGCGGTTCGCCAATCGTCAGTGTTGACCAGAATAACTCGCGCACCTGGTGCTCGCGTCCGCGAATCGGCACGAGGCGAACTTCGCTCATGCCGCCCACGACTCCTGTTTGTAAGTCAGTGAAGTGAATAAATCAATCATCGACTGCGCGGCGATCATCCAACTGAAGTCGGCGGCACGTGCGACACAATTTCTGCGCAAATCATTTAAGTCGCGCTTCAAAATTGTCTCGACAGCATCGGCCATTGACTCGCCGTCGGGTGATGCGATCGCGCCACATTGTTCATTGACGATCTCCATTCCGCCGCCCGCGTTAGCCACGATTACAGGTGTGCCGCAGGCGAGAATCTCGAGAATGCTTAGTCCAAACGTTTCTAACGGGCTCGGGGCGATCGCCAAATCTGCCGAGGCCATCAATGTGGCAAGTTCTTGACGATTTGAGATTCGTCCGAGAAAAGTCACATCAAGCCCATCGGCCATTGCTTCAAGTTGTCGGCGCATCGGCCCGTCACCGGCAATAACGAACTTCGCCGTGACGCCACGCAAACTCAAGACGCGCGCCACGAGAAGCACTACATGTGGTCGCTTTTCAAACGACAATCTACCTGCAAACAGAATCGTGGGAACACTTACGTTTGTCAAACTCGATTTTTGATCGGTCACCCTAGAGTCGCGTGGTCTGAATACCTGGTGATCAACTCCCAGCGGAACAATTTTCACGCGATCTTGAATCGGCAGGTATTCTTCGGCTGAAAACTTGCTCGCACAAATTATTGCGTCAGCATGTTTTTCTATGTTTTCGCTCCAGCGACGAAACACCGGACTAACCGGTAACCATTTCGGAAATCGCTCGGATACAACTTCGTTTGCCCGTTCGTGCGAGAACACGACGCACGGAATTCCCATGTTTCGACACCACTGCGGCACCCAAGAAAGCGTCGTCTTGTCAGAAAGTTCAACGATGTCTGGTTGTAACTCGGCGAGAGTTTCTTGCATTTCGCCTCTGCGCACGATCGCGCGGTATCCGCCGCTAAATGGCAAAGGTAGACCAGGCAAACTCACAACCTCGCGGTTATTTTCGATGCTGGTCTCTTTTCTTGAGCCAGGTATCACTAGCGTCGTTGTGTGGCCATGAGCTAGGTATTGCTCAGCGAGCGAGTTGAGGGCGAGTCTTTGACCACCGGAAGTTGGAGTCACGAAATTTGCAACTTGAACGATGTGCATCAGCCGAGACTTTCTGCGGTATGCGACTCGAGTACCGGGTATTTCGACTTGCGTCGTGCCGAGATGAAATTCGCATACGTCTCTGAGCGGTAACCACTTTTAATCGCGTTCTCAATGACTGAAATAATTGCATCTCGCGTTTCGTGTCGTTCAAGATCATCGGGGTGAATCGCGACGCGAATCGGCAGGTTCGCAACTCGCAGCGCTTTGGCGAGCTTTTTGGTCATCGTCGTCACAGCCAGAGTCGAGCTGCTGTTTGGACGCTGACAAATGACTGGGGCGAAATATCGCTTGTTCGAAACAAGGTCGCGTACAAAAAAGTGTGTCGTCAGATAGCTGAACCCAACTCTGCGAATAGCACCGACTGCGGCCCGCGACGTAAGCCAACCTGGTGCGACAAAGCCTGTCGGGCGGTGACCAACTTTTGCCAGAATGGTGAGCCCGCTGTGCAATCTATTGCGGGCTTCTATTTCGCTGATACCCCAAAATTCTTGACAACCGCGTGCTGCAAAGTTTCCGACAATACCGCCGAAAAAACCGGGCTCATCCTTGTGGTCAATCGTGTGGCTGTATCCGTGTTGCAAAACTTCGTGCTTGTCGGTTGCTGTTTCGTTCAGCCAAATGCGAAACGAATTATCGCCAAGTAATTCGCCACCTCGCCATGGCCCAGGCACTACCAACATCGATACAACAACGTTGAGTTCGTCGAGTAGCTTCATCCATTGTTTTGACGCATCAACAGTTGCTGGCGCGACATCATGCAACGAGATGATCAGTGACTTCACGATGCGACCATGGCGCGTACGCTTGTATCTCCGGTCATCACCGAACGATAGTGATCAACAAGTTCCGCCATTACCGAGTCCCATGTGCGGTGAGCGACTGTCGAGCGTGCATTTTTCGCGCATAATTCGCGAACAGCATGGTTTGTCACAATTTCGCTGACACTTTCGAAAAGTGTGTCGTTGCGATGCGGCGACCAAAGAAAGCCGTTATGGCCGTGATGCACTAAATCAAGCGGTCCACCAACTGCTGGTGCGATCACGGGCACGCCAGAAGCAAGAGCCTCTTGCACTGCTTGACAAAAGGTTTCGTCGACACCCGTATGAGCGAAAACATCAAAAGATGCATACAACTGTGAGAGTTCATTGCCTGTTGAAAAACCCGTGAAGTGTGCGTCGGGCATCAGTCTCTCGAGTTTTTCGCGACATGGTCCATCGCCGACGATCACGATTGAAACATTCTTAAGTTGAGCGACTTCGGCTAATCGCTCAACTTGTTTTTCGCGCGCGAGTCTGCCGACAAAGCCGACAATTATTTTTTCCGGGGCACCAAATCGAAGTCGTAAAAAACTGTTGCGATGTGATGGGTTGAATTTGACGTTGTCAACGCCGCGCATCCAGCGCGTAACTTTTTCAACGCCGTGTTGTCGCAAATCCCAAACGGCTGAAGTAGAAGGTGCGAGTGTTAAGTCGCTCTTGTTGTGAATCGCGGCGACGTATTTCCAAACTGCTGGCGAAGTCGCACCGAGACGATATTGGCGGGCAAATCCTGCGATATCGGTCTGATAAATAGCCACGGTTGGCAAATCAAGTTTGCGTGCGGCTCGCATCGCCCATGCGCCCAGAACGGCTGGTGCGGCGACGTGCACGACATCTGGTTTGATGTTATTCAGTTCGTATTCGAGCGCTTTTTTCGGCAACGCGATTCGAAGTTCGTCATAACCAGGAAATCCAAACGACCCCATGCGAATTACTGGTGTGTCATTGACGCTAGTTTCTCCCGGACCTGGCGCGATCACAGTCACTTCGTGGTCGCATTTTTTGAGATATTCGATTGTGCGCAATACCGAGTTCGTCACGCCATTGACATGTGGAAGAAAACTCTCGGCAACTATTGCGACTCGCACCATGGGAACGTAGGAATGAAGTCTTAAATATCGGCTTACTTCAGGTAACGGCAGTTAATCCGCAGGTTGAATGAATAGTGAATATCAGCAATGGCTCGCGGCAAAAAGATGGCGCTATAGATCAGTTCGACAATGTTGAAAGGTGTTTGCGTATTGCGGGCACGCAGTCGACAATGGGAAGCTTCGAGAGCCACATCGCAGGATCGTTGCGCAAGATCTTGGGCGTGTCGGTCATCTATTTAGTGTGGCATCGGTTCAGCATGTTTAGGCTTTGCTGATGGCAATAAGGTTTACCGTGCGAATGCATTCGTGGTGTACTGCAAGGGCTCGACGTTCTTTAAAGCGATTCGGCTCTTTGACTAATTACCTGGCGAGTTCGTGGTTTGCCGGCGTACATCACGCGGATTGCAATTGCTCCGACCATTACGGTGATGATCGCGACACCGAATGCTTGGAAGAAGTGGTTCGCGCGATCGGTTCCCGCGGTGAATGAATGGATCGAGACTGTGGCAAACAGGCCATAACTCAAGAGATGAATCGATCGCCAAAACTTTTTCGGCAGCTTCTTCATCAGCCAACTCGAACCCTGCACCGCAATGAGCAGATACATCCCGATGATTCCCCATGCCACCGCGAGTGGTTTCCAAGATGTGGCGAACGGGACGAATAGGTCGGCTGCACCGAAGTATATATAGGTATCGCCGACGAGCGAGACGAGGTGCAGTGCAGTTCCAAACAACGTGATGGTGCCGAGCCACGAATGGAGATCGATCAACCAGGCAGGTCGGTCATAGGGCTTGAGCACTCGAGTCGATAGCAAAACACCCCAGAGCGCACTCGCGATCAAGAACCCCCACGTCACAATGCCCGATGCTCGAGCCATGTGCCACCAGAACTGACTATTCATTGGCGAACTCATTGGTGAAATTCGTCCACTGGTCATTTTTTTGAACGGAGCCGTTGTTGCGAATGACGAGACACGCCAGATTCTCACTGAATGTCGAACGTTGACCGACGAGTGACATCGTCGCGAACACTTCGGCCCACACGGCCTCTGCGGCAATCACTGTCGACTGCACGATCGTGTCTTTCGCTATCACAATAGATGCGCGTGTTGTGGGGTCGAAAATATGGTGGCGCTCAACTTCGCCGTCGCGCCATCGTTTTGCCTTGACACTCGACGTTGCAATCGCCCCGTGGCCGAGTCGAACCGAGTCGATGGTCGTCGATGTGTCGTTCGGATTTGCGACGTCGATCGTCCAATATCCATCGATCGGACCGCTTCCCATGCAACGAATGTCGCCGCCAACACTCAGACACACTCCGATTGCACCGCGATCCATAAGTTCCCCCGCCACGATGTCCGTAGCGAGTCCTTTGCCCAGTCCGCCCGGATCCAACGTTGCACCGAAAGGAAGTGTCACTGCGCCAAATCGTTCATCAATTGTTGTGGTTGAGAGGTCGACCCGTGAGCGCGCACCTTTTGAAAGCACGCAATGATCAGCGCTGTCGACTCGCGAGGTTGTGTATCCAGACTCGTTGAGCGCTGGGGCAAGCGTTGGATCAAATACACCGTTTGACACACGCTGTGCGTCGACAAGGTATCGAATGAGGATGAGCGTGTCGGAGTGGACGGGTGTCGGTCGACCGTCTGCTCGGTTCAACCGCGAGATGTCGCTTGCGGCGATAAACCTGCTCCAGCGATGTTCTAGTTCTAGGAGTCGGCGACGGGCGTAGTCCACATGTTCGTCATCACCGATCACAGTGAGGTTTGCGGTGTTGCCCATTGCGGGGAAGACGACCTGGGTGAGGGTCACCATGTGCGATTAGTTCGATCCACTCGTCTTCGGAGATGTCCACACGGGTTGAATGACTTGCACCGGAATCGCCGCCATCACTGGTGGCACCGTCTCGGGGGCTGTCGCTTCTGCGGAGAGCGTCGGCGCGGGCATGACGGTGGGTGTCTGACCGAGTGACACAGTTGTCACCGGCGTTGCTGGAGTCGGATTCGACGGCGCGATGAGTGGACGCGTCGCCAACGACTGCAACAAGTCGGTTCGAACGCCTTGCGGTGGGGCAATGTTGGGATCTTGTGTTTGCTCGGCGCGGGCGACAAGCGCGTACAACGACGTCAGACCGAGCGTCGCGCTCAGCGCGATACCCGTAGAGAGGATTCGTGCCGAGCGGGCAGGGTGCCTGTCGCGAACGACGCGGTTAATCGTCATCGTCTTCACCCGATTCGTGATCTTCGTCGTGGTCTTCGTCGTGATGGCTGCCGGTTCCGACGCGCGAGGCAGGTTCGTTGATCGCCGAGGTGACGATTTGGCCATTGATGACGTCGGCATTGAACTTGATGGTCACGCCTGCGCTGGAGACGAACACAACTTCAATGCGTGTCGGGGACTCTTGCTTAGTTGTGTACTTGACGCTTGACTGAGGTGCGACCGAGACGACCGTGAGAGAACCCGAACTTTGCATAAGTGTGACGACGCCAAACCCATCGATGTTGTAAGCGAACTTCGATGGAGCAGAAACAGTCGTTGGCGTTGATATGGAGATCGTCGTCTGTGAAGTGGCATTCACACCATCGCCTGGCGTGCTGACCGTTCCTTGTGAACCTGGGTTCATTGTGAAATCGGTATTAGCCAAAGGGAGCACCTCGGCTTGGAGCGCGGAAGTGTTTTCGGCGGTCATCGTCGCCGAGTCGAGGACCGAGGAGTTCACGGCAAAGGCGACTCCGCCTGCGGCGAGGACGCCGACGACAGAGATGGTGGTGGCGAGGGATGTTTTCATGAACACCACATTACGAGTGGCCGAGTAAAGGTCTTTCCAGAGAAAATCCAAGATTCATCCAATTTTTATGGCCCTGGGTGTACCTCACGCCGATCGGGTAACGAAGAGGCGAGAATAGTTGTGTGGATGTCGTACTGATCGAAGACGATGATGCAATCGCATCATCACTTGCGACCGGTCTCGCGACGGCGGGAATGCAAGTGCGTCGATACGCGAGCGGCACTGTTGCTCTCAAACACGTCGAACCT
>RFMT01000109.1 GCA_009927565.1 Acidimicrobiia bacterium | reverse complement strand
AGGCTCAAGAGGATGCTAGACGGAATAGCGACCGACGAGCACTGCGCTCGATGAAATGCATTTCGAGCATCGCCACCTCGCTACGAGATTACGGAAACGCAAACAGTCATGATTTGGCGAGTGCGACCGTCACGCTTGCGTCGATGCCACCACTCGGTGAACTACGTAACTCGACGCGCACTGCCGCAGCGTTCGCAAGTTGGGCGACTATCGCAAGACCAAGACCACTACCCGATCGTCGATTCGAATCTCCCGGAGCACGCCAGAAACGCTCAAACGCGTTGCGGCGCTGGTCATCGGTGAGTCCACGCCCGTGATCCCGAACGACGACCTCGACGTCATCTTCCCCTTGGACGACAATCATCTCGATCCGCGATCCGATGGGCGATGCCTCGATCGCGTTATCGATGTAGTTGTCCAAGATCTCTCGAATTGCGAGGTCGCTCGTGGTCACCTTTGCGGTTGAAATATCGACTGGCACGATTTCGATTCCGCGCTCGGCGGCAAGATATGTCCAATGTTCTATTCGCTCGACCACGAGTTCAGCAATGTCGAAGGTCGTTGCCTGCAGCACAGAGCCCTCAGCGCGCGCAAGTTGGAGGAGTTGCTCGACGAGGTGCGTCAAGCGGTCGGTCTCGTTCAACGCCTCTTCGAGATGTTCGCGCGTCGCGTCAGGGTTGGTTGACGCTGCTTCGCTAGCTTGTTCGAGACGCAGTCGAAGTGCAGTGAGCGGGGTGCGCAATTGGTGTGAGGCGTCGCCGGCGAAGCTCTTCTGGCGATTAATCAAGTTACCGAGACGACTCGCCATCGAATTGAACGATCGCGCCAACTGGCGCGTCTCGCGTGGTCCGCTCTCGGTTGCAATGACTTCGAGCCGACCAGAAGCAAGTTCATCGGTCGCCTGGCGAAGATCCTCGATCGGTCGCGACACACTTCGTGCAAACAGGATGGCGACTGCGATTGCCATTGCAATTGATACAGCCGCCGCAGTCAACAAACCACGCAATTGTTCGTTGACCCGTCGATCGAGGATCGACTTCGGATAGGTGATTCGAACGGCGCCGAGCACATCGGCTCCCGACAACACCGGAACGGCGACGTAAACAAGTTCCTCACCAACCGTTACCGATGGTCGTGATCCACTCGACGGATTGCCCAAGAGTGCGGCAGCGATCTCGGGTCGCGAAACGAAATCATCTCCGAGCAAATGTGTCGGGTCGGTACTCGAGATCAGATAGCCATTGCGATCGACGACGACGACTGTGCTCGACGGATCGACGTCAAACGCATCAACGATGTCGGCGACGGTTTGTTCACGGTGCGGTTCGGCCGTTGCGAGCGCTGGCGAAATCTGGCCGCCGATGGTGAACGCATCGCGTTCGATCGATGTCGTTAGGCGGTCACGCTCGATCTCCCGCAGGTGCATCGCAAGTGGAACGTCGTGTGCGACGAGCACGATGAAAACCAATCCGACCATCGCCACGATGAGTCTGCGCCTCAACTTGGAACCTCCAGTCTGAACCCGACGCCACGCACCGCTTCAATCCACGCAGGATTACCTAGTTTTTTGCGCAAGGCCGCAACGTGCGCATCGAGGGTCTTCGTCGGTCCATACCAGTTGGCATCCCACACCGATTCCATTATGTCGTTGCGACGATGCACGATCCCCGGTTGCGCGGCAAGATACGCAAGCAGGTCAAACTCCTTCGTGGTGACGTCGATGGATACCCCGTCCACACAAACTGTGTGACGTGCGTGGTCGATAGTCAACGTACCGACCGTCACTACTTCGGCTTCCTCGTTTGTCGGCGTCGACGAACGGCGCGTTACAGCACGAATTCTTGCGATGAGCTCACGCAGACTGAATGGTTTGGTCACGTAATCGTCTGCGCCGATCTCGAAGCCAAATACTCGATCAATTTCTTCGCTTCGCGCAGTCAACATGATGATCGGCACCGACGACGTTGTCCTGAT
>RFMT01000230.1 GCA_009927565.1 Acidimicrobiia bacterium | reverse complement strand
TTTAACTCGTCGTTGAAGCCTCGATACATTTCGTAAATTTCTTTGCACGCTTGGCAGATCGGCAATTGCTTTGGATCTCGCGATGGCACCCAAACATGTCCACACAATGCCTCGAGTGGCGTGCCGTTGATGCGTGCCTCTAGAACTTTGGCGGCTGCCGATTCGTCATTGCCGGTTTTGACGATATGGGCGACAAGAGGTTTGCCGGTTTGTGTGACGTGTTCAGTCTGTTGTTCAACAATTGTGGTTGGAGAGGTCTGAATCGATGACGCTTGCGCCGAGAACACACTTAATTTAATCATCAAATTTCGCGCATTTGTTGCTCTGGCGATGGCCGAGATGCAGCACCTAGACTTCAAACTATGCCGATGTATGAGTTTCGTTGTCGCACGTGCGATGAGATTTTCGAAGAGCGTCGCGCGATGTCGGCTGCCAATGATCCTGCCAAGTGCCCGCAAGGTCACGAAAATGCGGTGCGTCTACTTTCGGTGTTCGCGTCAGTTGGCAGTGGCAACAGTGGTTCGACAGCACCAACGATGCCTGCTCCGAAAGTGGGCGGGTGTGGTTCTGGTTGCGGTTGCCACAGTTAATTCAAAGCGCAGATACCGCCACTGGCGACCAGAAACCAATTGGTGAGCTCTAGGCCAGCATCTTGACATCGGTTCTTGGCCATAAAAAATTGTGACGAGTCGGTGACGTCTCGACTTGCACCGCGCCTTGAACTAAGAAGACAAATCGTGGCAATCGAGTCAATGTTGATTGCCGCGCCGATGATGCGATCGATTATCTGCGTGAGCTTTAGTTTTGAATCGATGGCAAAAATGCCGAGGCCCCGCTGGTAATGGTCGCAGCAAAGTGCAAGTGTTTCGTTGCGCAAAGGTCGCGAAAGCGCGAGAGCGAACACGCTGAGTTTTTCAGTTGGCGTTGTGATTGGGTCGAGTTGTGCGCGTGGCACATCTGATAGAGGTGTAATCGTGTGGAGCATGCACTCACAGTAACTAGTGGGTGTTATGCGTTTACGAAACTAACTGCAAGATAGATCAACCCGACCGAGATCGCAATTGGCCCGACGACTTCAAAAACCCGCGAGACGATTTTTCTACTTGGGTTCAAAAAAAACAAACTGCAAATGGCACCAGTGATTGCACCCCCGAAGTGTCCACCAACTGAGATTCCGGGGATCACGAGTGTGATCACGATGTTCAGAACAAAGGTCGTGCCGATTCCAGTTCGCATCGGGTTGATTCGGTCCCTTCGAAGACCAACGACTGCTGCTGCCATAAGACCGAACACGGCACCAGATGCACCACCTGTGATTGCATTGGGGCTCAGCAGTAGCGCGCCGACTGATCCACCTAATAGCGATGTGATGTATAACAGCCCAAAACGCAACGAGCCAATTCGTTGTTCGAATAACTGCCCGAGTTGAAATGCCAAGAGCATGTTCATCGCAATATGGAAAACGCCAAAGTGCACAAAGCCACAACTGACAAGTCGCCACCATTCGCCTTGCTCCAAAAACTGTCGCGAAATTACAAAATTGATTGATGTTTGGTCGAAACCTGCCAGTGACATCCATAGATATAGGCCGACATTGATCGACACGATTGCATTTGTAACAGTTGTCTTATTGTCTGAGCGCCGAAAGTTGGGTCGTCTCTGGCGATTTGAGCGTCGTGGTGGTTTTGGTGCTTGCGGGGCTGATTGCGTCGCACGAGGCAACGGTGGCGGAAGTTGCGGAGGAGGAAAACTCACGAGATTAGGCGTGCAGAGTTAGTGCTTCTTGGCGATTTGCTAGAAACCATTTCACGGTTTCATGCAGACCTTCTTCGAAATCAGTTGAAGCGTGCCAGCCCAGTTCGCGTTCGGCGCGAGACGCATCAACTCGGCGACGAGGTTGTCCGTCTGGGCGTGATGAGTCCCAAACGAGTTCGCCCGCAAAGCCGACAATTCGAGCAATAGTTTCGGCAGTTTCACGAATCGTGATCTCACGGTTGTTGCCTAAGTTCAGTGGCTCTGTCGATTCGTGCATTTCGCTGGCGAGCAAAATTGCACGCGCCGCATCTTTGACGTATAAATAGTCGCGGCTGGCCAAACCAGTGCCCCAGACGTCGATTTTTTCAAGATTTTGTTCTTTGGCCTCGACGCACTTTTTAATCAGCGCAGGTATGACGTGTGAAACATCGGGATGAAATTTGTCGCCAGGGCCAAATAAATTTGTCGGAATCAAAAATGCAAACTTTTGGCCGTATTGTTGGGCGTTCACTTGAGCGTGAACCAACAAAGCTTTTTTGGCGATGCCGTACGGGGCGTTTGTTTCTTCGGGGTAGCCATCCCAAATTGACTCTTCACGAAACGGCACCGGAGTAAATTTCGGATAACTACAGACCGTGCCGAGCAAAACGGTCTTTTCAACACCGGCGATTCGTGCAGCCTCAATTGTGTTCGTACCCATCAATAAATTGTCGAGATACAGCGGTGCGGGGGCAACTTGGTTGTAACCAATGCCACCAACTCGTGCAGCCAAATGCACGACGTGACTTGGTTTATGTTTTTTAAAAAGTTCGAGTGCAACACCAGGCAAAGTGAGATCGGCTTGCTTGTGGGTTGGCGCGATGACTGTAGCGCCAGCGCTTTTAAAAGCATCGACGACATTGCGTCCGAGAAACCCGTTACCGCCAGTGATGAATACGGTGCGACTCTTCCAAAATGTTGGCGATGAAGTTTTTTCGCTCATACTGCTAATCACATCGTACGACCCAAAGCCCTGCGCCGTTGTCGTCTTGTGTTGCAAAGGCTTTGCGTCAATTATCAACCAAGTGCTAGCAGAAAAGGCAGAATGGAGAGAATGCGTGTGGCCTATTCTTTGGAACAGTGCTGGCATCGCGTACCGGGCGGTACTGCGACCGCGGCGATCGAAGTTGCGCGAGTATTGCCCGGCTTGCGGCGCGACATTGAACTCGTCGGATTCGCGGGTCGTCATAGCGCGGTCCCCCGGGGTGCCTATCAGCCGCCAATAAATATTCGGCAACTTGTTTTAGGCGGGCCGGCACTTTATGAGGCATCTATGCGATTTGGCTGGCCGAAAGTTGAAAGCGCAACCGGCAAAGTTGATTTGGTGCATTGCACTTCGATTATTCCGTTCGCGACAAATTCAAAACTATTGGCCACGATCCACGATCTCGCATTTCTGAAGTACCCTCAGTTTTTTAGTCGCCGCGGTAACGCCGTGTTCAGGCGCAGTCTCAAAATTTTATTGAAGCGTGCCGACATGTTGCTCTGCTCATCGCTGTCGACGCTTGAAGATTGCATCGAGTTTGGTTTTTCGCGTGATCGACTGAGTCTGGTACCACTCGGAGTCAACGCGCCAAGCGTAATGACCACTCGAGATCAGATCAAAACTCGATACAACTTGCCAGACAGTTTCTTGCTTTTCGTTGGCACGCTCGAACCACGCAAAAATTTGTCGCGGTTGATCGCCGCACTCGAAACTCTCGGTGATTCAGTGCCTGAACTTGTTGTCGTCGGTGCAACAGGTTGGGGTGACGTGACTGATGGCGCAAAGGTCTCGAGTCAGTTCAAATCTCGAGTGCGCTTTGCGGGGTTTGTACAACCGAGTGATCTCGGGGCAATGTATGCATCGGCAGAAGTGCTTTGCTACCCGTCGTTGATGGAGGGTTTT
>RFMT01000133.1 GCA_009927565.1 Acidimicrobiia bacterium | reverse complement strand
GAATATGTGCGCCAGAAGCTGATTAGCGAGTTTGCGATCTCGCCAGCCAAAGTCAAAGTCGTGCGTCACGGCATCGACGAACAACTCGGAAAGTCGGCCACAAGCGAGCAAGAATTGCGTCAACGATTGCGACTGAAAAACAAACAAGTTCTGTTTTTGCCAGCGGTTACACACCCGCATAAAAACCATAAGTTCTTGCTTCAACTTATGAAAACTCACTGGGTTGATAAAGACCTTGTTTTGGTCTGTGCAGGTGGCAAAGGTCGGGGCGAAGTTGACTTCATGCGTGAAGTTCGCCGGTTGAACCTCGATGACCGTGTAATTCGGCTTGACCGCGTTGCGGATAATGACCGAGACGGACTGTTGAAACTTGCCAAGGCGATGGTGTTTCCAAGTTTGTACGAAGGCTTCGGCGCCCCAGTTATTGAAGCCATGCAACTTGAAACACCCGTAATTTCGAGCAATTGCGCCGCACTACCTGAAGTTGTTGGTGACGCCGGAATAGTTTTGCCGCTTGATCTAAATTTATGGGCAAGTGCACTTGACAATTTGGCGTCTCGGCGCGACTCGTTAATTGCGGCTGGCAGAGTTCGTGCCGCACACTTTTCGGTTTCAAATTCAGGAAAAGACTTGGCTCAGATTTATCGGGCGGCAGTTTGATGTCAAAGAAACTTCGTCTGATCGTACTTTGCCCTCACTTTGAACCAGATATGGCGCCGACGGGGGTAGTGATGACACGAATCGTGCACGAACTTGCAGCGCTCGGACACGAACTACATGTCGTCACCTCGTTGCCGTGGTATCGAAAACATCAAGTCGAAACCGGATGGGCTGGTGCTCTTTGGCGAGTTGAAAAAACAAACTGGGGCTCGGTTAGTCGCGTGCAACCATTTGCGGGTCAGACAAAAAGCAATCTGCTGCGTCGGGCAATCGGTTTCATTTTGTTCAGCTATTTTGTGGGCTTGCGAGCACTTTTTGCCGGCAAATTTTGGCGTCGAGTAGATGGCGTCTTGGCTATGTCACCTCCACTGACGCTGGGCTTGATCGGCTGGCATACGAAACTGTTTCGTGGTGGCAAACTCGTTTTCAATATTCAAGATGTCTTTCCAGACGCCGCTGTAGAAACAGGTGCGATTTCAAATCAACGTTTGATAGCCGCCGCCTCGTGGCTTGAGCGCGTCAGCTATCAGCGATCCGATTCGGTCGTCTTGTTGTCAGATGATTTGGCCAACAATGTTCAGCGCAAACTCGACCAAAAATTTCATAAACGCGTCAAGGTGATACCAAATTTTGTTGACACCCAGGCGATTGTGCCGATGTCAAGGCTCACTAACTATCGTCGCGAACTCGGCATTGATGAATCGTTGGTCGTGATGTATGCGGGCAATGTAGGTTTTTCGCAATCACTTGAACTGATGATAGAAGCCGCTCGAGTTCTGCCAGATGTGGTGTTCGTCATCAACGGCGAAGGCGCCGCAAGAAAGTCACTTGAAGCCAAAGCCCAGACGTTGCGAAATTTCAAATTCGGCGACTATCAAGATGCGTCTCGGTTGAGCGAAGTTTTGGCAACGGGAGATTTACATGTAGTTCCGTTGCGGCGTGGTCTTGGTTCGGTGAGCGTGCCGTCCAAAACTTATTCGATACTTGCTGCGGGCCGACCGATTTGTGCGGCGATCGATTCAGATACCGAGGTACCCCGTATTTTGTCGGCGGCAAATGCTGGTGTGTGCGTCGCGCCCGACAATCAAGAGGCGTTCGTATCCGCTATTTCTGTCATGATCAGCGATCGCAAATCTCTAGACGAAATGGGTGCGAGTGGGCGAAAATGGGTTGAAGGCCACGCATCCGCCCAATCCGTTGCACGGCGTTACGAAGCCTTGTACATGCGATAAGCCTGTAGCATTTCTTGTTCGTGGCTACCTCATCTTCAGCGAAAAAAATCGCCCGCCTGGCTCAAGCAAGTAAAAATCGCAAGGGCCGCAAGGTTCGCATGCAAGGTGGTTCGCTTTTTCCGACGGTCGTCTTTGTCGTTTGCGTGCTTGGTGTCGGGCTTATTGCCTATGCACGTCAAAGCCAAGAGAGAGTCAGTGCCCTTGACACTGCAACGCAAAACTATTACACCGCGTTCGGTATCTATAAGTGCGACGCGTTTATAGACAACCTGCCTGCGGCAAGTGACCTTGCCGACATCGCCAGTGTTAAACCTGGTGCATTCATCGAGTCCTCTGGTGTCGTGCGCTGGGAGCCACAAGTTTTGTCGGGTGAGCGACGCGCCAAACTAGAGACAATTTTTGAACTATACGGGTTGAAAGTAACCAACGACTCGATCGAGTTCCCTGAATCGATCAATAACGGCGAAAAGATAACTGAGAGCGATACAAAATGTGGTGACAAAGACGCCAGTTTGCAAGTCGTTGTCTGGGATTCAAAAATCTCATCGCCAAAAATTTCGATCGCTGATCTTGGCAATGTGCGTCTAACCGGCAATGGCATGGCGATAACTTTGGCGTTTGTTGCCAAAGATGCCGATGTTCCACAGCCGGTCACTATTACAGATCTTGATCCGTTGATTACCGGTTAACGCCAAAAAATTGGAGTAGATCGACGAATGCACGCAGTCGTGCTAGTTGGTGGTTTTGGCACTAGGTTGCGACCGCTGACTCTGGCGACGCCCAAACCTCTGCTTCCGATTGCAAATTTGCCATTGCTTGAACGACTTATGGCGTCACTTGCGCGTGGGGGTGTAACCAACGCAGTGTTGTCACTGGGCTTCAAACCAGAGCCGTTTTTGAGAGCGTTTCCTTCAAACAGTTGTGCGGGCGTCAAACTCACTTACGCGGTCGAAGATCGGCCACTTGACACAGCGGGGGCAATTGGTTTTGCCGCGCGACATGCCGGCATTCACAAGCGCGGTGAAACATTTCTTGTAGCAAACGGTGACGTACTCACAGATCTCGATGTCTCAGGGTTGGTTGCTTTTCATAAATCGACAAAAGCACAAGCGACGATTCATCTGACTCCAGTTGAAGATTCTTCTCAATACGGTGTTGTAGAAACTGATTCGCAAGGGCGAGTGCTTCGTTTTGTAGAAAAGCCATCACCTGGTCAGACAACATCGCGCAACGTCAACGGCGGAACGTACATCTTCGAATCATCCGCACTTGACCGAATGCCAGGGGTTGCACCAATGTCAATCGAGCGCGAGACATTTCCTGAGATTGTCAAAGAGGGCCAGTTGTTTGGTTTTGCGACAAACGACTACTGGATTGATGCGGGGCGCCCCGACTCATATGTTCGAGCGAATATTGATCTGTTGCAGCGCAAGAGTATCCATAAAGTTGAAGCAATTTGTTCTGATTCACAAATTGCGAAGTCGGCGACGATTACACAAAGTGTTGTTGGGCGAGGGTGCAAAGTCGGTGAGAATGCTCAAATCCTCGGCTCGGTTTTGCTTGAGGGTGCCACTATTGACGACAACGCAATTGTCATCAATAGTGCAGTCATGGGGCATATTGGCTCGTTTGCTCAGGTGAACGACTGTCTCATTGGTGTTGACGGCGAGGTTAGATCAGGCGCAGTATTGCGCGATGCGAAAGTTCCTGATGCGAGTTGAGAAAATTTGATGGCTCAAGTCAACGGCGTGCTCGTTTGTGGAGGTGCCGGTTTCATTGGTTCGCACCTAGTTGATCGGTTGTTGGCTGATGGCCAAAGTGTTGAGGTTGTCGACGATCTGTCGGTTGGTTCGCTTGCTAACTTAAGCGCGGCTCGTGCGGCAGGCGGCACATTGAGGTTTCATCACCTCGATGTTTCGGCGCCAGAGTTTTCAGATTTAGTCGCTCTGCGTCGCCCAACCGTCATTTACCATCTTGCACTTTTGCCCAATGGTGCGACTCGAACCAACGAGATGTTGCGCTCGGCGACGTTGTTGCTGTCGGTGCTCGAATCTGCGCGACGTTTTGCGGTTAAAAAAGTTGTCGTTGCGCTTCCTGCAGGTTTGCTGTACGGCGAAGTGCCGGCGCGCCAATTGCCAGTTAAAGAAGGTCGCAAGTCAGAACCGATGGGCGTGGCCCATGTGATGGCGAATACTCTTGTCGATTTGTTGACCGTTTACCGCGAAAGTTACGACGTTGAGTTTACCGCTTTGGCAATGACAAATGTTTACGGGTCAAGGCAGCGCTCGGCAGATGGTGTTGTCGCGGCGTTTGCTAGCGCCGTAGTCAATCAGAGCGCGCCGATAATTTGCGGCAATGGTCGACAGACCAGAGACTTTTGTATATCGATGATGCAGTCGATGCTTTGGCGCGCTCAATAAATAAAGGTGGCGGACTAGTAATCAACATTGGTACAGGAGTGCAAACAACCATCAAAGACTTATGGCAACTGGTTGGTCGCGATACGACTTTGCAAGAGTCATATGAGTCGGCGCGACATGGAGATCTGCAGCGAAATGCCGTGAATACGACCAGAGCAAGAATTCAACTTGGCTGGTCGCCGTGGACAACGCTTGAAACTGGAGTCAGCGAATTGCTGGGGCGCAAGGTTTAACGAAACAAGTCTTCTTGTGGCGGCCGCACAAGTTCGCTGATCTTTGAATCGCGAAACCAATCGACATCAACACCTCGAATTATCGCTACAGGTATACCCGAAGATTTGCCCATAACGAGTTCGGCTGCACTGGCTAGTTCGTCGGCAACTGCAACTTCAGTGACCTGCATAATGCGACCCAATGAATCTGGTGTGCCACGCAGATCGACGACCCCGGCAACGCCAGCGATACCGATCGCCACATCGGTCAGACCTTTGCGCCAAGGCCGACCGAAAGTGTCGCTGATTATTACGCCGACATTAACGCCGTGCTTAGCGCGAATTATGTCGCGAATTCTTCTGGCAGATTTGTCGCTATCAATCGGCAAAAGCGCCGCATAACCGCGTTCAATGTTTGATAGATCAATACCGCTATTTGCGCAGATGAAGCCATGCTTTGTTTCGGTGATTATCAGATCTCCGCGGCGACGCACGATGCGCACTGCCTCTTGTTCTACAAGCTGTTTGTGGCTGAGCGGATCAGACGCATCGATCGGCACAAGTCGACCTTCGGCTTTTGACACAATTTTTTGCGTGACAACCAAAACGTCGTTATCTAACAATGGACCATTGGGCTCTTGTCGACAGATATCGGCAATAACTTCGCCAAGTTGATCGTTTGCCGAGATCTCACCGATGCCTTCGACACCCCAGATTGTCAGGCGACTCACTTTTATTGTCCCTTGAGTGAAACAAGCGCGGTCAGCGCCAGATCGGCACTTACTGTTGGGTCAGCCATAATCGTGTCTGTCACGACACAGCTCATTCCGAGTGCTTCAATTGCTGGCTTTAGGTTTGCGTCCACATTGTCAATGATAAGAGTTGAGGCAATTGATGTGTACATTCGCGCAATGCCGAGCGCTGATGACTCATGACCCAACTCTCTCAGCATTCGATCGGCAGGCCCCTTAATCGCATGACCCCCAACAATCGGTGAAATTGCGACGACACGATCTCTGATCTTGCTGAGAGTTGTCTCAACACCTTTCAATGCGCGAATCGGGCCAATTGAAACAATTGGGTTAGAAGGCGCGATAACAACTGCTTCGGCGCTTGCGAGTTGCGACAACGCATTTGGTTCTGCGTTTTCAACACCAACAAAGCTGACTGATCGCACCGCAACATCGTGTTTGTATTTGACGAAATATTCTTGGAAACTAATTTTTTGGCCAGATTTACCGGCGATGCAATTCTCGGCAAGCTCAACAACAGTCGAAACGATTTGATTGGTCATCGGTACGATTTGCTGTTCGACTGACCATGCGGCGGCAATTTCGCGCGTGATTTGCCATGCATCTGCGCCCTCACTTCGGCGTGCTGTTCGGTAAAAGTGCGTGGCGAGATCTTGATCGCCGAGGTTGAACCATTCGGGCGCTGCAGTCGAATCGATTGGTCGCACTTTTGCGTATCGTTTGAGCGATTCCATCGCTCGCCACGACTCATCAGTTAGACCCCAACCACGTTGCGGGTCGATTGCTTGGGCGAGAGTGTAAATCACAGTGTCTATGTCGGGTGAAATATTAAGTCCGTGCAGCACTGTGTCGTCTCCGGTGTTGACCAAGACCGTTGTTAACTTCGGCTCATTTACTTGGGCTAAGCCGCGCAAAAATCGTGCTGCACCAACTCCACCTGCCAATACGACAACAGGTTGCGAACTTTTTTGCGCAATCACAACTAATGAGCGTACGGCTTGATTACAAGTAGCGCATTTTTGCACTTCGAATTGAGAGCAGAACTTTACTTGCAG
>RFMT01000041.1 GCA_009927565.1 Acidimicrobiia bacterium | reverse complement strand
GTTTGGCAATGCCGTACTTTTAACTCGCGTGCCTTTATTTTTGTTTCAAGCCGTGCAGGCAGCACTATTGCCACGACTAACCAGACTTGCAGCCCGAGGCGACCTAGACGAATTTAAAGTTGGATTTCGCCGGCTAGTGATACTGGTGTTTGGAGTTGGCGTAATCGGCATAGTCGGAGCATTTTTGGTTGGTCCGTTTTTTCTCGACTTGGTTTACGGCGGTGGCATCGACCGACGTACGCTCACGCTGCTCGCACTTGCAAGCGCCATTTACATGATGGCTTTAGCAATTGCCCAAGCAGTAATCGCCCTGCGCGGTCATCGCCATGTTGCCTTAGGTTGGTTGTTGGCATTCGTAGGTTATGTCGCTTCAGCTTGGTCAGTAAGCGACGACCTTTTTTTGCGCGTCGAAATTGCGCTCGTCGTAAGCTCAGCGGTCGCACTGTTCTATTTTGTTTTCGGCCTTCGATTGCTTTTGCGCACTGGTGCGAAAATCGATGTTGCGTCAATTACTGAAGCAGTATCAGAGCGTCCTGTCGAACCTTAAATCGCTTGCCTTATTTGGTGCGCTTTGTTTCGTAGTCAATGTCGTGTCGTACCATCATCTCGATTAACTCGTTAAACCCAACTTTGGGTTGCCAACCAAGTTTTGTTTTTGCTTTGGTCGCGTCACCAATCAAAAGATCGACTTCGGCGGGACGGAAAAAACGCTGATCTTGGCGCACATATTGACGCCAATCTCTTAGTCCTGCTGCGTTGAATGCAACTTCCAACAATTGTTCGATCGAATGAGTGACACCAGTTGCCACCACAAAGTCGTCAGCTTTGGGCTGCTGCAACATCAACCACATTGCTTCTACATAGTCACCCGCATAACCCCAGTCACGCTTGGCTTCAAGATTGCCCAAAACCAGTTCACTTTGTAAACCAAGTTTGATGCGTGCGACCGAGTTTGTAATTTTTCTGGTGACGAATTCGAGACCACGACGTGGTCCTTCATGATTGAACAAAATCCCCGAGCAAGCAAACATGTCGTAACTCTCGCGATAGTTGACTGTGATGTCGTGAGCGAAAACTTTCGCCACCCCATAGGGCGACCGCGGATGAAATGGAGTCACCTCTGTCTGCGGGGTTTCACGCACCTTGCCGAACATTTCAGATGACGATGCCTGATAGAAACGAATCGGATTTTTGCGCGCCCCGCCAACCAGTCGAATCGCTTCAAGCATTCTCAGTACACCAAGTCCGGTGATGTTGGCGGTTAACTCGGCCTGATTGAACGACATTGCAACAAATGAGATTGCCCCGAGATTGTAAACCTCGTCCGGTTGAGACATTTCAAGCGCACTTACAAGACTTGAAAAGTCGGCTAAATCACCTGGAACAAGTTGTACGAAAGGAAACTCATCGCGAATTGATTCAGCCTTCGGATTGTTTTGTCCCTTTACGAGACCAAAAACTTCATAACCCTTGGCGTACAAAAACTCGGC
>RFMT01000380.1 GCA_009927565.1 Acidimicrobiia bacterium | reverse complement strand
GAGATGACTCGAAAGCGAATTGGCGAAGGTTTGCTGACAAATTTTGCAGACACTTGCCCTACTTGTGAGGGTCGCGGAATCATGGTCGACCACTCGATGCTCGACTGATTTTCGCTGATTTTTGATGATTTTCGGCAATTCATACAGATAGGATCTGAGTTCAATATGTACGCAATTATTGCTTCTGGTGGAAAACAAGAAAAGGTCGCTAAAGGCCAACAAGTTCAGGTTGAACTGTTGAGCGTTGCAACCGGCTCTGAGGTTTCGTTCACCCCAGTGATGCTCGTCGACGGCGAGAATGTTCTCGCGACACCTGCACAACTCGCAAAGGCCACTGTGAAGGGCAAAGTTCTGGGCGAAGTCGCTGACAAAAAAATTGATGGCTTCATGTACAAGCGCCGCACGAACCAGCGTCGCCGTTTCGGACATCGCCAGCGCTATAGCCTCGTTGAGATTACTTCGATTGCGAAAGGCTGATTCATGTCAAAGACTAAAGGTGGCGGTTCTACACGAAACGGTAGAGACTCAAATGCTCAGCGCCTTGGCGTAAAGGTGTTCGATAGCACGTTGGTCAATGCGGGCACGATCTTGATTCGTCAGCGTGGCACGAAAGTGCATCCTGGCAAAAATGTTGGCAAAGGCAGTGACGATACTTTGTTCGCTCTTGTCAGTGGCAACGTAAAGTTTGCCGAGCGTCGTGGCCGCAAGGTTGTCGACGTTAATCCAGCATCTAACTAAACAGTTTTTCGGTTTTGCGAGCGAGGCTCGTAGTTGGTGATCAGTTAATTGTTGGCTAGTGCCTTGCGTAGCATCGCGATGAATTTCTCGCGATTGACGCGCAAAATAACTCGACAATTATTGCGATTGTTGATGATGTCAAGGTGGTCGACGATCGTTTGACCTCGGGTGTCGCCAAAACCGAGATTAACTCTGACATGTTTTTGAATCTCTGAGGTTGCAATTTGCGGGTCTAGCGCGACAGCCATTGCGATCGGGTCGGGCAAATCAAAGCCATCGAGTTTTGTTTCGGTGCGACAAAACTCGCGCACCTGACGCTGAATCTTCATCGCAAAATTGCCAAGACTGCTGAGTTTGCTCAACTCGCCGGCGAGCGCGTCAGAGATGACCGCGTCGGCGACTGAGACGTCCCAGCCGACCATCTCGAGAGGCAGGTCAGAGTCAAATACGATGCGAGCCGCCTCTGGGTCGGCCCAAACGTTGAATTCTGAAGCCGCAGTCACATTGCCAGGTAGTACACCGGTGCCACCCATGATCACGCAACGTCGCACCCATTTCGCAAATTGCGGCTCAATTGAAAGCGCAAGGGCGATATTTGTTAGCGGTCCAAGCGTGACGAGATCGATTTCGTTTGGTGCTGCTCGAAACGTGTCGATCATCTCGCTGATTGCGTGAGTGGAGGTCGGCTTTCTGCCTTCGAGTTTCAGACCGATGTCGCCCATGCCATCAGTGCCATGAACATTTTGCGCTGAAGCAAAACTTCGCACCAATGGTTTGTGCGCGCCAACGTGCACTGGCGTCTTCGCGCCACACATTTCAATCGTGTAAAGAGCTGCTTGCACACCCAAGTCGATTGGCACATTGCCCGCGACAATCGAAATGCCAAGTACTTCAGTTGTCTTACTCTTCAATGCAAGAATCAAAGCCACCGCATCGTCCGACGCCGTGTCAGTATCTATCCACATTTTCTGCATCATTTGAGATTCTTCATTTCTCGGTGCCGATGCCTTGGGGAAGTTGTGATTCGGGCCAGTTGAGAAGCGACATTGCTTGGCGGCAGGCAAATCGGTCGGTCATGCCGCCGACATAGGTGACGGCAAGTTTGATCGCTTCAGCGCTATTCGGGTCAAATAGCTCGCGCTCGCCAGGGCTATGCATCAGTTTTGGATTAGCAACATAGTGCTCGACGAGCGCGCGCAACAGCACGATTACCGACTCTGCCTGGGCTCGCGACTCGCGGCGCATATAAATATTGTCGTAATTAAATTTGCGAAACGACGCCAATGCATCAGCACATTGACTCGTCATTGCGACGCGACCAGTCGCCGCGGTCGCGTCAATCATCGCACTGATGAAAGCACGAAGTTGGTCGTCACGTCGCGTGCCACAAACTGTGCGAACAAGTTCGGGTAGTTGCTCGGGCGTGACGACACCAGCGGCAACTGCGTCTTCAAAATCGTGGCAGACATAAGCAATACGATCTGCCCAAGAGACGATTTCGCCTTCTGGCGTTTTTGGCGCAGGTCGCGACCACGAGTGATTGCGAATGCCATCCAGAGTTTCAACACACAAA
>RFMT01000042.1 GCA_009927565.1 Acidimicrobiia bacterium | reverse complement strand
AGCCAGTGTTTGTCGGTTCGTTTTAACGGTTTAGAAGGATTAGTTAATGAGTTCCCCAGAATTGCCAGAGCATCCAAGAGAAGGCCGTTTAGTTTCACCTCAAGCAGCCGACGCGGCGCTTGTGCGCAAACCCCAAATTGGCGACACTCGACCAGCGCCGCTAGTCGCGCCTTCACAGAACGTTGACTCTGGAGATTCTGGCGATTCGTCTACCGGTAAAGGCGGAGGAAACTCCAAGAGGTCTGAAAAATCGGGTCGAGGCGAGAAGTCTGGTCGTGGAGGTCGCAACCGTCGCGGCGGTCGCAATCGCCGTCGTCGCAGTGATCGCACCGGCGATCGTGACTCGATGCGGTCATCAAGATCAAGTTTCGCCGAGACCGACGCCGAACTAATTGAGCGCCGTCGAGGCAAAGAACGCAATGGACGACCTCTAGGTCGCTACATGATGTGTGTTCAAGTTCGCAAAGACTTTACGCAGGTCGCAATGCTCGAAGGTCGAAGCCTTATTGAGCACTATGTAAGTCGTCCCGCAGATGACGCAGATCAAATTCACGGCAATATTTATTTGGGTCGAGTGCAGAACGTACTTCCCGGAATGGAGGCTGCGTTTGTTGACATTGGAACGCCGAAGAATGCAGTTTTGTATCGCGGCGATGTGCAATTCGACAAAGAAGACGTAGTCGAGCAAGGTCCTGAACCGCGCATTGAGCATGTTTTGCAGTCTCGCCAGTTGATCTTGTGCCAGGTGACTAAAAATCCGATTGGTGCAAAAGGTGGTCGCCTCACTCAAGAAGTTTCATTACCGGGGCGATTTGTGGTGTTGATACCCGACTCGCGAACATACGGCATTTCAAAGCGATTGCCCGAAGACGAACGTCGTCGTTTGCGTGCAATTTTGGATCGTGTCAAACCCGAAGAGCACGGCGTCATCGTTCGAACCGCTGCCGAAAACGCAACAGAGCATGAACTTCAGACAGACATGTCGCGGTTGCTTGATCTCTGGGAAGACATTAAAGAGAAATCGAAAAAGGCGAGTGGTCCGACATTGTTATATCGCGAGCCTTCGCTCGCTGTGCGTGTTATCCGTGAAGAATTCAGCAGCGATTATCGTGGCATCATCATCGACGATCGCGAACTGTTCGAAGAGGTGCGTCAATACATCGGCGACTTCAACCCAGAGTTTCTAGACCGTGTTGAGTTTCACGACACAGCGGCTGAGGGGCTTTCGCTATTCGAAAAACAACACGTTCATGAGCAAATTCACAAGGCTCTTGACATCAAAGTCTGGTTGCCGTCTGGTGGTTCGCTTGTAATTGAGCACACTGAGGCTTTGACAGTGATTGACGTAAATACAGGCAAAAACATTGGCAAGACCAACCTCGAAGAGACCGTTTTCAACAACAACCTTGAGGCTGCAGATGAAATCGCGCGTCAGTTGCGCCTGCGTGACATTGGCGGCATCATCGTCATCGACTTCATCGATATGGATGTGCGTGAAAACCGACGTAAGGTACTTGAGCGTTTCAAAGATGCTTTGTCGCGTGACAAGACCCGCACTCAGGTATTTGAGATTTCAGAACTAGGTCTTGTC
>RFMT01000045.1 GCA_009927565.1 Acidimicrobiia bacterium | reverse complement strand
CAATTCCGTGCGAGGCAGGCGATAAACCTTTAGCCTGAAGGCATGTCAAATCGCACACTTGTACTGCTGAAGCCCGACGCCGTCGAACGAAACTTGGTAGGCGAAATTCTCGGTCGATTCGAGTCGAAAGGTTTGAAAATCGTCGCCATGGAGCTACGCAAACTCGATACGGCGACGCTTGGCCGCCACTATGAAGAACACCAAGGCAAGGGTTTTTATGGCGAGCTCGTTGCTTTCATGTCGCGTGGCCCGGTTGTCGCTTTGGCATTAGAGGGTCCAGAAGACACGTGGGAGTTAGTTCGCACAATGATGGGTGCCACCAACCCTCGCTCCGCCGCACCAGGCACTATTCGCGGTGACCTCGGCACGATCTTTACTGAAAACTTGGTTCATGGCAGTGACTCTGCCGCATCGGCAAGTCGCGAACTTGAGATTTTCTTTCCAGGTCTCGCGAAGAAGAATTCGTAAAAATGCCGGGAGGTAATCCTCTCTCAGTGAGTCGTGATGTCGCGGTCGATCTTGGCACCGCAAACACGCTCGTCTATGTAAAAGGTCAAGGGCTTGTTTTAAATGAGCCGTCTATGGTTGCCGTCGATATAAGAAGTGGGCAAGTTGTCGCAGTTGGTCACGAGGCAAAACGAATGTGGGGGCGAGCGCCAAGAAATATTCGTCTGGTTCGTCCGCTGAAAGATGGTGTCATCGCCGACTTTGACGTTTGTGAACAAATGTTGAAGCAGTTTCTGCAAAGAGTTTCAACGAGTCGATGGAGTAAACCGCGAGTGATTGTTGCGGTTCCGTCAGAAGTTACAGGCGTTGAGCGCCGGGCAGTGCAAGATGCGGCAGAGTTTGCAGGTGCGCGACGCCCCGTTTACATCATCGAAGAAGCAATGGCTGCTGCAATTGGTGCGGGGCTACCCGTTCATGAACCAAGTGCGAACTTGATTGTCGACATCGGTGGTGGCACAACCGAAGTTGCCGTCATCTCGTTAGGTGGCATAGTTACGGCGAACTCTGTGCGAGTGGGTGGCGACGAGCTCAACGAGGTGATCATTGCGATGTTCAAGCGCGATTTTGACCTCGATGTCGGTGTCAACACTGCTGAAGAAGTGAAGATTCAACTCGGCTCGGCATGGCCACTTCAAAATGAGATTGTTGGCGATGTGGGTGGGCGAGATACAAGAACTGGCTTGCCCCGCACGCAAGAAATCACAACACAGCATGTGCGAGAGGCGCTAGATGAAGCGGTGATGAAGATCGTCGATGCAATCAAGAAGACTCTTGAACGAACTCCGCCCGAACTGGCGGCCGATGTGATCAGTCATGGATTGGTGTTGGCAGGCGGAGGCGCACTGTTGGCTGGGCTCGCCGAACGTGTCACTCACGAAACCGGAATTCAGGCTTTCATTGCACCAGAACCTTTGCTTGCTGTTGTATTGGGTGCGGGCATGACACTTGAAAATCTTGAAGCAATTAAGGGACTAACGATTCAAAGCGAATTTTCATAGAAACGATTTTTTAAAAAGTGGCAGTCGCTGAATCAACCCGAAGACGAGCAATCATTTTGCTGGTTCTCACTTCGATCATATTGATTACCCTTGACCTGCAAAATTCATCAGCGGTCTCAGGTCTGAGAAATATCTTCGGAACAATCTTCAGGCCCGTCGAGAGCACCACGCGGGTTGTTACAAGGCCGATTAGCAATGCTTGGCATGGCGTTTTTGACTACAACGATGTTTTAGATGAAAACGATCGCTTGCGTGAGAAAGTTGCCCAACAAGAAGGCGCGACTATTGCTGCTGCCGCGTCGGTACGGCTTGCTCAAGAACTCTTGGCTCTTAACGGACTGCCAACCCTTGCTGGCATTAATGCAGTTACTGCTCAGGTAATTGGTGATTCGCCAACTAATTTTTCGCAGACGATTGAAATCAATCAAGGCACTGAGAGCGGCATTCGCGTTGGTATGCCGGTATTAAACGCAGCCGGATTGATCGGAAAAATCACCAAGGTGTATGGCGACCGTTCGGTTGTGATGTTGATAACTGATCCAGATTTTGCGCTATCAGTAAAAGTCGTTAACTCACCGCGCCAGACAACCACAACAACAATCGCCAAAAGCAATGCGGCCGTGCCGTCTCCAGTTGTGCCTGTTGAACCGGATGCAAGCCTTGAAACTGAAGCATCAACGACAACGACCACAACGACCACAACGACAATCGCAGGATTTACGCCTTCGGTTACAACACTGCCCGCTGTGCCGTCGGGGGTTTCGTCGATTACTGTGCCACTCGCGAGCGACCTTGCGGTTCGAGAAACTGGTGTAATCGAAGGAAGGGGCCCGTCGCGTCAGCCGACAGTTCGATTTATCAGCAACGCTGTACGTTTTGGCGATATTCAAGTTGGTGTGCCGATCGTGACTGCCGGTGGCTCGCGCAGTTTGTCGCCACCCGATATTTTGATTGGCACGGTCGCGCGCGTAGTTGAACGACTCGGCTCTGCTGGACCAGTGCTAGAAATCGAACCGGTTGCCGACTTGACTAATCTTTCGTTTTTGCGGGTCTTGCTATATCAGCCGATAACCGAAAAGGTAAACCCGTGATTCGTTTTTTAACAATCATGTCAAGTCGATGGACTCGGTTAGTACTCGTGCTTCTGATTGTCATTTCGCTACAGACGACTCTGTTTACCGAAATGCGTCCATTCGGTGTAGCGGCACAACTAGTTCTACTTTTCGTAGTTGTCTCGGGTTCGATAAACGGATCAGTAATTGGTGCACTAACAGGTTTGATTGCTGGCTTGATGTACGACTTAATTCTGCCAACGCCCGTGGGTTTGACTTCTTTGGCACTCGGTCTCGCTGGAGCAACTGCTGGACTTTTGATTTACTTCTTTCATGATCCGAATTGGTGGATGAGACTCGTTGCAATCGGTCTTGTTTCGCTTCTCGGAGAGGTTTATTATCCGCTTGCGCAGACAATCGTGGGTCTTGATGGTTGGTTGCAATGGAGAATTGTCAAAGTTGCGATCGTTGTCGCTGTTTGTAATGTGATTTTATCTCCGCTGGCAATTCTTGTTTGTCGTTGGACATTAGCTGAAAGAAAGTTGCAAGTTTGATGTCGATGCAAAGGCCGGAGAGTGCACCCAAACGTTTGGTCGCTCTCGGTGTAGTGGCTTTAGTTTTGTTTGGTGCGCTCTCAACGCGAATGTGGTTCTTGCAGGCGGTTGGCTCTAGAAGCGTCGAAGAAGTTATCGTTAAAGTTCGCACGCGAACAATCAAGCTTCTGCCTGAGCGTGGACGAATTTTTGACTCGGCTGGTCGTGTAATGGCCGACAATAAGCGAACTTTGGTAGTGACAATTGATCGCGATGTTGTGCGCAAACCCGCTGAGCGCCTTGCACTTGCACAGCGTCTTTCAGGTCCACTTAATGTGCCTATTGAAACCTTGCTCGTACGCATGCAAGACGAGCGCTATGGACCCTTTGAATCAATACCTTTACGCGAAGATGTGTCCGAAGATACGGCTCTATTTTTGATGGAGCGCGTTGAAGACTACCCGGGCATTTTCGTGCGAGAAGAGTGGCGCAGAAATTATCCGTTTGGTGCTCTCGGTGGTCACGTTTTGGGCTATCTAGGTGCAATTTTGAAAGGAAATCTTGCCTATTACAAGTCAATTGGCTACGACCCGAACGAAAGAGTCGGCCAATACGGAGTAGAAGAGACTTACGAGACCGCACTGCGAGGCACGCCAGGTTACGTGCGGTATGAGGTAGACGCGGTAGGCAACGTTTTGCGCTTGATCGAGCGAGTTGAGCCGATAGCAGGCAATGATTTGCAACTGTCGATCGATCTCAAAGTTCAACAGTTTGCCGAACAGGCACTTGAAACACAGCTGCTTGTGCGCCGTCGCGTTGAGGCCGGACAAGTGCGGCTGCCTGACGGCACGCTCGACCCACAATACCCAGAGATCAACTATTACAAAGCCCCGGCTGGGTCGGTAGTGGTGATGAATCACAATTCTGGTCGCGTTGTAGCGATGGCAAGTTATCCGCGCTTCGATGTTCGCTGGTTTGGTGGTGGCTTGCCAAAAGATAAGTTCACGCAACTGTTTCCGCAAACTGATGACCCCGACTTGTCAGTTCTGGTTAATCGCGCGATCACGGGTCGATATAACGTTGGGTCGTCGTTTAAGCCTTTGGTTGCGTACGCCGCGTTAAACACTGGTCAGTTGCCTGGCGGTGCAAAATATAGATTTGACGATCGAGGTAGTTACAAATTACAAAGCATCCCTGACGATCGGTGTCAGCAGGGTGTTAAGTGTGTTTTCAGAAACTCAATTTGTCGGGCAACTGGCGCACCATGTCGTTATGGCGAGGTGAGTGTCGAGTCGGCGCTTGCAGTATCAAGCGATACTTTTTTTTACAAAATTGGTGAACAGATTTTGACTGAGCGGGGTTATGCACCTGTTCTTGAAAATGAAGTTAGATCTTTTGGTTTGGGCTCGCCCACGAACATTGATCTTCCCTACGAATATGCAGGCACGATCCCAAGTAAAGAATTGAAAAAGCGTCTCGCCGACATCGGCGCAATCTCGCAAGAGTCTGGTCGCGCATATTACGTCGGTGATCAGGTTTTATTTTCGATTGGACAAGGTTTGTTGTCGGCAACGCCATTGCAGATGGCTCAGGCGTATGCAACTATCGCAAACGGTGGCCGAGTTTATGAGCCTCGAGTCGGAGTCGCATTGCTTGCCCCAGGCACACTCGACTCTCGACCAGGATTCGTAGATTTTGGCACGACCGAAGTTGTTAAGCGTCTCGTCTCTATAAAGCCAAGCCGGCGCATTCCGATGCCCACCGAAACGCGTGAGCCAATTGTCAAGGGAATGGCTCGCGTAATCACTGGCCCCGGTGTCAATTTTGATTACTATCACAAGGCGACAGGCGAAAGTATTTTTCGTGGCTACGACTACGAGAAGTTGCCAATTGCAGGCAAGACCGGCACGGCGCAAGGGTTCAACAACCTGCCTTGGAACGACTCTTCGGCATTTGGTGCATTCAGTTTGGATAGTTCTCAGCCCTACACCGTCTATGCGTATCTCGAAAAAGCCGGTTATGGCTCTCAGGCTGCTGCGCCAGTTGTGAAGTGCATCTTCACTGCTTTAGCGGGCAATTATCGCTACGACGAAGTTTTGCCAGCAGACCCACTTGATAAAGCAAGTTTTGAAGTTGCTCCACCAACTTCCTTGCGTAACCCGCTTTGTCTTGTCGGTGGCGCTTCGGATACTCGAGAGTAACTGAGCAAACATGCGACGTTTTCTGCCAAAAGTCTCTCTGCCAAAATGGATGGGCACAAGTTACGACGTCGTGTCAGTTTGGCGCAACGTTGATGTCGTGTTGTTAATCGCTGTTTCGTTACAAAGTATGATCGGCGCATTCACTGTTTATTCAGCGACGCGGCAACGCATGATCAACCAGGGTTTTGATCAATATTTTTATGTTCAACGGCAGGTTACATTTTTGATAATTGCTGCAGTCGCGACTGCGGGCATCATGGCAATCGGACACGATTGGATTCGCGAGCGCGCCGTCTTTTGGTATATCGCATCAAACCTGCTGCTGATTCTGGTTCTCGTCTATGGTGCGGTAACTCGCGGTGCACGACTCGCATTCGACCTCGGACCGATATCGGTACAGCCGGCTGAACTAATGAAGGTTGTCGTTCTGATTTTGATCGCGGCATACACGGCAGACGCCGCATACGACAAAATTAATTATCACCAGTTTTCGGTTTCGCTCTTTATTCTCGGCTTTCCAGTTGTTTTGATTTTGCTTCAGCCTGACTTGGGCTCTGCCACAGTTTTGGTCGCGGGCGTTGCTGGCGTTTTACTAATGGCCGGTGCAAAGCGCAGATACATCGCGATGATCACAGGTTTGACGATTGTCTCTGCGGCTGCCGTTACAGTTGCCGGTGTAGTCGATCGCTATCAGTTGCGTCGTATTAATGCTTTCTTGAATCAGGACTCGAACGAAAAAGATCTGCAGCAGATTGTTTTGCAAGTGCGATTCGCCAAGCGCGCAGTTTCGAGTGGCGGCTTTTTCGGAAAGGGTTTTTTGCAAGGTCCACTAACGAATGGCGCATTTATTCCTGTTCAATTTTCTGATTTTCCTTTCTCGGCCATTGGAGAGCAATTCGGGATGATCGGGGGTTTCATAGTTCTCGCTCTCTTTGCAATCATCTTGTGGAGACTTTGGGTGATCTCACGTCTCGCCCGAACACGATTTGATCAACTTTTGATTGCCGGTGTGTTCTCATTGCTTTTGTTCCAGATTTTTCAAAACATCGGTATGACTCTCGGTTTAACCCCCGTTAGTGGTCTGCCTTTGCCGTTCATTTCATACGGTGGTTCGCACTTGGTCTCAAGCGCATTAATGATTGGGCTGGCCCAAAGCATCTATATGCGTCGTCTCCGTTAGGGCAGTCCGTCAATAGGGCCGTTTTACGAGATAGCCTGAAAG
>RFMT01000272.1 GCA_009927565.1 Acidimicrobiia bacterium | reverse complement strand
AATTGGCTCAACTCTTTACTAATTGTGCTTGGCTAAATGACCAAGTAGATACGGTCGCGCAGCGCTGACGATATATAGCGATCCAGTGACGATTATCGCATCGTCGTCTTGCGCAAGATTTATAGCCATTTGACATGCCTTGTCGACAGATTCGGCGATTCGCACATCGACGCACCCAATGCTTTGCGCAACTTTCGCCATCTCTTCTGCCGGCAGACCTCGTGGCGTTGGCGGCTTGCACGCAATAACGACATCAAATTCGCTTGCGCGAAATGACATCAATAGATCTTCGGGGTTGCGACTGCGAAGCGCCCCAGTGACCAATATTTTTCGACCCTGAGTATTGAAATCTTCGAAGAATACTGAGGCACAAACTTCTGCACCTGCAGGATTATGTGCTCCGTCAATTATCGCCAGAGGGCGATGGCCAAGCACCTCAAAGCGACCTGGCATCTTCACATTTGACATACCTTCATCCAAAATTTCACGATTGATCGTGTCACCAAAAAATTCTTCAACTGCGCAAATCGCCAACGAAGCATTGTCACCCTGATGATGGCCATGAAGCGGCAGAACTACATCTTCATATCTTGTGCGGGGAGTTCGAATCGAGATCATTCGCCCACCGATGGCTAAAAAATTATCTTCACATGCAAAATCTTCGTCACGAATCAGACGTGCTCGGGCATCTTCTTTCAGAAATATTTCGCGCAATAGTTCGTCGGTTTCACCCAGGACAAGCGAACTTGATGGCTTGATTATGCCAGCCTTTTCGCGGGCTATATGTTCAACGGTTGGCCCTGCGTACTCCATATGATCGAGGGCGATATTCGTGATAACTGCAACATCCGAATTGATTACGTTTGTCGCATCCCAGCGACCAAGCATTCCTACTTCGACGACGGCAACGTCTACAGCCGAGTCTGCAAACCAACGAAACATTGCCGCTGTCATGATCTCAAAAAAACTGGGGCGAATAGCAAGCAAAATCTCGAGATCTGAGATGGCACCAACTTGCAGACCGAACTCAACGTCGTCGATTGGCTCGCCGTTGATACAGATTCGATCGTTGATGCGATTTATATGCGGGCTCGAATAAGTGCCTACTCGAAGGCCATGGGCCATCAACAATTTGGTAATAATTTGTGCCGTTGAGCCTTTGCCGTTGGTACCTGTGATATGAATGCTTCGATACGAGTGCTGCGGGTTGCCGATTGCATCAAGCAACTTTTCAATATTTTGAGTTGACGGTGACTCAACTCGACCCGTG
>RFMT01000202.1 GCA_009927565.1 Acidimicrobiia bacterium | reverse complement strand
AGCGGTCAAGAAACCGGCAACATTGTTTTCGATGCAACTTGCGAAGTCAGACCAGTTGTTGAGATACCTGGCTACAAAAATCTGAAAGTCGAAATGCCGGCGCTAGTTGCCAGCGATGAAGACATCGACGAAGTTGTCAAATACGAACGCAAGCGACACGCAACGCTTACGGATGTTGATCGTCCGGCGAAAGTAGACGACCAAGTCACACTCGATCTTGTTGGTTCGCGAGACGGGCAGCCATTGCCCGGTCTCAACGTCGATGATTGGCTGTATGAAATTGGCCGTGGTTGGGTTGCCGAAGATTTTGACAAGCAACTAATCGGTGCGACAACAGGTCAGAAACTTGAGTTCACTTCGATTCCGTCAGGTATGACTGAAGCAGCAGACTTTGTTGTGACTGTCAAAAAAATTCAAGAGCAAGTATTGCCAGACTTGACCAACGATTGGGTTTCAGAACATTTGGCCGAGCATGAAACCATCGAAGAATGGAAGACGGCTGTGCGCACAAGAATTGAAGAGTCGCGACTCAATCAGGTTCGCAACATAGTTGTTGAAAAGACAACTGCTGCTCTTGCGGCACTGCTCGAGATCGAAGCACCCGAGGCGATGGTCAATGGTGATCTTCGTGGTCGCGTGCAGAACACTCTGAAGCAATTCGAGTCTCAAGGCATTTCGATGGAGCAGTGGCTTTCGGTAACTCAACAAACTGCAGAACAGTTTGTTGACGCGCTAAAAGAGCAATCAGTTTTGGCGACAAAAGTTGATATCGCATTGAGGGCTGTTGCGGTTGCCGAAAAACTCGAAGCATCCGAAGAAGATCTCGAGCGACAATTTTCGCGTATTGCAACTCAACTCAAAAAGAAACCAGTTGCCATTCGTAAGGCGTATGAAAAAAACGATGCAATCGTTGATCTTAAGGCACAGATTGCAAAATCAAAAGCGATCGACTGGTTGCTACACAACTCGCAATTCGTCGACGACAAGGGCAATGCGATTGATGCCGAGACAATTCTGGGCGAACATGACCATGATCACAGTCATGAGCATGATCACAAGCACTGAGGCTTGATAAATACGGGCTCTAATTGTCCTCAAAAACCTGACGCCACGAACTAGCGTTAAAGGACAGCAATTAAAGTGTCAGTTTTTAGGCACGATAATTAGAAACCGTTTAACAAGAGGACTATTCGTGGATTTTGTTCGCAACTATTACGTTCCAAATGTCACCGAGCAAACAAGCCGTGGCGAACGCGTCTACGACCTTTACAGTCGCTTGCTCAAAGAGAACATCATCATTCTTGGCACACCAATTGATGACACCATCGCCAACTTGGTTTGTGCACAGTTGATCCATCTTGAGAGCGAGAACCCCGACAAAGACATCAACATTTACATCAATAGTCCTGGTGGCGACATCTCGGCCCTTTTCGCAATCTATGACACTATGCAGTTCATTAAGAATGACATCGCGACAATCTGTCTGGGTCAGGCCGCATCAGCTGCAGCGGTGTTGTTGGCTGCTGGCACGAAAGGCAAGCGTCTTGCATTGCCGCACTCGCGAGTACTTTTGCACCAGCCATACGCTCAAGTTGGTTACTCGCAGGTGACAGATCTCGAATTGGCGGCGCGCGAGATTTTGCGCATGCGTGAGATCTTGGAAGAGATTCTCGCAAAACACACAGGTCAGCCCATTGAGCGCATTCATAAAGACACCGATCGTGATTTCGTAATGGAAGCAACTGCCGCCAAAGAATACGGCGTCATCGATGAAGTTATCTCGACCCGTGAATTTGCCGATCGCTCCGGGCCAATCCGTTGAAGTTTGAAACGAGGCAATGATGGCGAAGTTCGGAGACTCAGCAGAACTTGTTAAATGTTCGTTTTGTGGCAAGTCGCAAAAGCAAGTCAAAAAATTAATAGCCGGCCCCGGTGTTTATGTCTGTAACGAGTGCATTGATCTTTGCAACGAAATAATCGACGAAGAAAATACTGAAGAGACAGAAGCCAAGCTCGAGAAGCTGCCAAACCCGCGTGAAATTCGGGCCTTCTTAGATGACTACGTCGTTGGTCAAGATATGGCGAAGAAGGTTCTATCAGTCGCTGTATTCAACCATTATCGACGAATTGAATACAAGCAAAGTGCTTCAACAAAACGCGATGACATCGAATTGTCAAAGAGCAACATCATGCTGCTGGGTCCAACTGGCTGTGGCAAAACCCACATGGCCCAAACACTCGCGCGATTGCTCAATGTCCCATTTGCTATTGCCGATGCGACTGCGTTAACCGAGGCGGGGTATGTCGGCGAAGATGTCGAAAATATTCTCCTCAAACTTTTGCAGGCGGCAGATTTTGACGTCAAAAAAGCAGAGTCAGGCATCGTTTACATCGACGAAATTGACAAGGTTGCCCGCAAAAGCGAAAACCCGTCGATTACTCGTGATGTTTCTGGTGAAGGTGTTCAGCAGGCTTTGCTCAAGATTCTCGAGGGCACAGTCGCATCAGTTCCGCCACAAGGTGGGCGTAAACATCCGCATCAAGAGTTCATTCAAATTGATACTACGAACGTGCTCTTTATCTGTGGTGGCGCATTCGCCGGATTAGACCAAATCATTGCCTCACGAATCGGTCAAAAGGGTGTCGGCTTTCATGCTCAAGTCAAATCGAAAATCGAAAAAGATCCCGGTGAGCTTTTCGCACAGGTGTTACCAGAAGATCTCTTGAAATTCGGAATGATTCCTGAATTCGTTGGTCGGTTGCCGATGATTGGTGCAGTTCACAGTCTCGACCGCTCGGCTTTGATGAAAATTCTCACTGAGCCAAAAAACGCACTACTCAAGCAGTACCAAAAGTTCTTTGAATTCGAAGATGTTGAACTTGAGTTCACAACTGAGGCCCTCGAAGCGGTTGCGGATCAAGCCCTTGTTCGTGGCACTGGTGCTCGTGGTTTGCGAGCGATTCTCGAAGAAGTTTTGCTTGAGACGATGTATGACCTGCCCGGTCGCAAAGATGTTGCCAAAGTAGTCATCGATGTGAATGCAGTTAACAAGGTTTCAGCGCCAACTTTGGTTAATCGAAGCACTCGCGTCACTCGTCAGCGTCGCGCTGCTTCTTAAAAGAATCTATTAGTCGTGCAATACGCCGACGCTTTGAAGTATCTCGACGAACACTCGAGCTATGAGCG
>RFMT01000284.1 GCA_009927565.1 Acidimicrobiia bacterium | reverse complement strand
ACAGCGCGCAAGGCCGTAGTCGAAGGCGTGCGACGCAGTCTCGAGACTGGTTTTGTCTACACAAGTCACGACCTCTCTGAAGATTGCTCGACACCGCGTACGGCATGCTCGCCGAATTTTTCTCGAAGTCGACCGAAGAAAAGCAAAAGTTCGTCGCCCACGGCACAAATGGCCAAACCGGCTACACCGGAGTACTACTTGAAACTGCAGCATCAAGTGACAAGCCCGACTGGAAAGAAATGCTCAATTGGGCAACGCCGATACCCAAGGGGCATCCGTTGCGTCGCCGCTATCCGCAGTCGTACCCTGACCCGCTTTTGCCCGAGGCCGCAGTGCCCGGCATCACCGACGTGTTGTTTAAGTTTCACGACGCAATGATCGATCTACAAACTCGATTCTTACGCATCATCGCGGTCGGTATCGGCTGTCACGAGTCTTTTTTCGATGAGATGGTTAGTTATGGATCAGCGTTGACCCGCGCAATTAGATATCCGTCGATGAAGCAACTGCCAGAGCAGGGCCATGTTTGGGCCGCTGAACACGGCGACATTAACTTGATTACCGCATTGCCGCGCGCGACAGCACCAGGGTTGCAAGTCAAATATAAAGGCGAATGGATCGATGCAGTTCCGCCGAAAGGTCGCGTGATTATCAACTCAGGCATCATGCTCGAGCGAATCACAAACGGTGTTTTGCCAATTGGTTGGCATCGCGTTGTTGCGGCTCCTGGCTATGAGGGCGAGCGCTACAGCGTTGTCCAATTTTGTCATCCGCAACCAAGCACCATGCTGGCACCGGTGCCAAGTTGCGTGACGCCAGAAAATCCTTTGCGATTTTCGACAGTCTCAGCGGCCGATGCTCTCGATGAAGTCATCTACCAAATTAATTTGGTCGAAGACGCCCGTCGCGTTGGCGATTAAAAACTCATGAAAATTGGCGTACTCACCGGCGGCGGAGACTGCCCGGGTCTTAATGCAGTTATTCGGGCAATAGTTCGCAAAGCGTGCGACGTGAAGGGCGACCAAGTCTTTGGTTTCTACGACGCATGGGATGGTGTACTTGAGCAGCGCTATATCGAACTTACGACGAAAGACGTTCGCGGAATTCTTCCGCGTGGTGGCACGATTCTCGGCACCCGCCGTGGCAGTCCGTTCGACACGAATGACGGTGTCGAAAAGTGTAAGAAAACTTTCAAAGATCTAAGTCTCGATGCCCTAATAGTGATTGGTGGCAACGGATCGCTGACGGTCGCTTCGATGTTGCACCAAAAGCACGGGCTACCAATTATTGGTGTTCCAAAAACGATAGATAATGACGTCGTCGGCACTGACGCAACTTTTGGTTTTCAAACAGCCGTGCAAATTGCCACGGATGCAATTGATCGACTGCATACAACGGCAGAAAGTCATGACCGAGTGATTGTTGTCGAAGTTATGGGTCGAGATGCGGGATGGATTGCACTGCAGGCTGGAATCGCTGGCGGCGCAACAGCCATTGTTGTGCCTGAAGTTCCGTTTGATATTGACGAACTTTCACAAATTGTGCGTAAACGCCACGATCGCGGACGATATGCCTCAGTGGTTGTTGTTGCAGAGGGCGCAAAGCCAAAGCCCAACACAATGAAAATTCCCGAACGAAAACTCGATGTCTATGGTCACGAAAAATTAGGTGATATCGCTCATGCGATTGCGCCCGAGATTTCGTCACGTACTGGTTTTGAGACGCGTGTTGTGCAACTCGGTTATATACAGCGCGGTGGCACGCCGACGAGTTACGACCGGGTTCTGTCGACTCGCTTTGGTTTGGCTGCAGTTGATGCCGTGCACAACAAAAAATTCGGCCAGATGGTCGTGCTCAGAGCCGGGCAAATTGAAACTACCGACATGTCGGTCACGGCTAATCAAACTCGCACGATTGATTTGAAACTATTTGCCGACGTAGCAGCAACTTTTTTTGGCTAAATTTTCAGTGCGGCGGCCCGAATTGGCGGTCGCCAGCATCCCCAAGGCCGGGCACAATGAAAGCGTTTTCGTTGAGGTGACTATCGACCGATGCTGTGATTATGTGCAGGTTCATTCCGGTCGAACGCAAAAACTCGATGCCTTCGGGTGCGGCTAACACGCAAGCAATTGTCAGTGGCATCGGTGCGCCACGATCA
>RFMT01000267.1 GCA_009927565.1 Acidimicrobiia bacterium | reverse complement strand
AAGATTCGATGGCCCCGCCGGCACACAAATGGTTGATGTAGCGATTAACGCAATGGCCGACTGGGCTGCGACAGGCTCGAACGCAAACACCGGCGGATACTTTGCTGCGGCTGACGCATGCGATGCACTTCTTGAGTCGACACGAATTGTGGTTGGCGAATTTCTTGGTGCTGACCCAGCAGGCATTTGCTTGGGAGCCAACATGACCACGATGACGATGGCACTCACTCGCGCAATTGCTCGCACTCTAAAACCTGGGGACCGAATCGTTGGTACTCGATTAGATCATGAGGCAAATGTTTCACCTTGGCGAATTGCCTGCGAACTCTCGGGAGCAGAACATGTGCTCACCCCGTTTGATCCCAAAACTGGTCGACTTGACATGGATGTACTTGAGAAGCTCGTCAACGACCGAACAAAATGGTTAGCCATCACCGGAGCATCGAATTTGATCGGCACAATGCCAGATCTAAACGCAGCAGTTGCTATTGCTCACAAACACGGCGCACGAGTTTTTGTTGACGCCGTGGCTTTGGCGCCACACCGCCAGATCAACATTCGCGAGTTGGGCTGCGATGTGCTCGCAACTTCTCCATATAAGTGGTACGGGCCGCACGCTGGCGTTATGTATATCGAACCGTCACTTCTTAACTCACTGCCAATTGCCAAGGTACGACCAGCAAGCGACGCAGGGCCAAGAAGATTTGAAACCGGCACTCCCAACTTTGAAGGCATCGCTGCAACTCAAGCGGCGGCGCGATTTTTGATCGAGGAGGATATGCAAAAACTTCAGGCGACCGAGCGGGCCGTGTTCGCGCCGATGCTTGAAGGTTTGCTCGAAACGCCCGGTGTTCGCGTTTGGGGCCCGCATGATTTAGAAATGCGCGCACCGACAGTTTCGTTCACGATTGATTCAATGCCACCCGATCGCGTCGCACAAGAACTCGCCGCGAAAAAAATTGCAGTTTGGTCGGGCGATTCTTACGCAGTCGAGGTGGTCGCCCAACTCGGCTTAACCGAAAATGGTGGAGTTGTTCGGGCCGGTGTCGTGCGCTACATCGATAATGAAGATGTAAATAAATTTCTTACTGCTGTCCGCGGGCTGGTTAGTCGGTAGCATTAGTCAGTCCGGGGAGTGGCGCAGTTGGTAGCGTGCCTGGTTTGGGACCAGGAGGCCGGGGGTTCAAGTCCCCCCTCCCCGACAAATGGTTGAAAGTAGATCGGCGCAAGTTTTGAAGTCGGCGAAGTACGTCTCGCTGATAACTTTCCGCAAATCTGGCGAGCCCGTTCGCAGCCCTGTATGGTTCGCACAATTTGGCGTGAATCCGAACTGTTATGGCGTGATCACCGAGACGAATGCGGGCAAGGTCAAACGAATAAGGGCGAATTCAAAGATTGAAATTCAAGTTTGCGACATAAAGGGCGGGATTGAAGCGGATGCCGAGAAGTTTTCGGGTGTCGCGCATCTGGTGACTGGCGACCAAGCGATCGCCGTGCGTAAGGCGATTTCAAAACGCTACGGCTTGACCTACAAATTATTTTCGATTAGCTACTCTGTCTCGAGTTTGTTCAAGAAGAAAGATGAACTACCCGAGACCAACATTGTCTTTGAACTCACCGACTAACAGCAACTAGTTTTTTGCGATTTCAAAAACTGCTGTCTTTTTGAAGTTCGCCAGCATTTCTGGCAAAGGTTCGACGCCAATACCGACTGTGTTTGGTACGGCAATATGGCCGTTATTAAGTGCAAATGGCGGTGTGATATCGCGAGCGAAATAACGGGCTGAGGCTGAGATATCTCCTGGCAAAGTAAAACCAGGCAATGCGGCAAGAGCGAGATTTGCAGCACGACCAATGCCAGTCTCGAGCATTCCTCCGCACCAAACTGGCACACCACGCGAAACACACAAATCGTGAATCTTCTTTGCCTCTAGATATCCGCCTACGCGCCCTGGTTTGATGTTGATGATCGAACATGCTTTGAGATCTAATGCGCCCGGGCTGTGTCAAACGAAGTAATTGATTCATCAAGGCATATTGGTGTTTTAATTTGTCGCGATAGTTCAACGTGACCCGCTAAGTCATCTTCGGGTAGCGGTTGCTCGATTAGAAGCAAATTGAACTCATCAAGCTGCTTGAGATGGGTCGCATCGGCCACCGTGTATGCCGCATTGGCATCAACTTGCAGCAAAAGGTCACCGCCAAATTCTTTGCGCACTCTTCTCACCAATTCAATATCGCTTCCCGGTTCGATTTTCAATTTGACACGAACATAGCCCTGCGCCAAATATTCGCCGACCACGCGAACCAAATCGTCGAGACTGTTTTGAATGCCAACAGATACACCGGACGGCACCGAGGTACGGGTGGCACCCAAGAATTTTGCCAACGAAATTTTCTGATCGCGCAGTTGAAGATCTAAAAGTGCAGCCTCAACACACGCTTTAGACATATAGTTTCCGCGAATCGGTGCGGCCGCCTCAATGAAATTTTGCGCCGTCGAATCATGTTGCAACATCGGCACAAGAAACCGCGAAACAACGTCTACACAGTTTTCGAGATATTCAGATGAATAGTTCGGCTCGGTACCCGCAACGCATTCGCCCCAACCAGAATTTTCATCGCCAACGGCGCAAACGTATAGCAATTCACGCGATGTATCTGTGCCGAAAGACGTTCGAAATGGCGACACAAGGTCGATGCCACCCCGCCAAAGTTCAATCGCTCGCAACACTTTTTATCTCACCTTAGAACTAATGACATATGAACCATCTGCCGTGAATCCTCGCACAAATTTTGAGGCTGCAAATGCCGATTCGAACTTTTCGCGCTGGGCTAATCGCGCTTTGCGCACCTGCGCTCGGTCGACCGACGCACTACTTTGGCGCAATGCGACAATATCTTGCGGTGTTTCTATCAGTTCGTCGCCATCTTCACTAATGATCTCTTCAGCATGTGGCGCAATGTCGCAGTGCGCAACTTGACGCTCGACGACAAGTCGATCAGTGTTGTCGCCAGAGTTAATAACATCATCAAGTTCACCGTAAAAGTCTCGGTGGTAACTCACGACCTTCGCACCGAGCGTGACCAAATTGAAATGGGCATTTCGACGAACTAGTGGATCAAATGTCCAAGAAATTGAGGCAAAATCATTTTCTTTGGCCCATGCCCACTGATGCTGCTTCAACGCTCGTCCAATGCCAGAATTTCGAAATTCGCTTTTAATACCGGTCACGTGCGAATGTAATTTGTCGTCGTATCGGCCGACGAGAGCCAAAGAGCCACCAACAATTTGTCGGTTGCCTGCCACGTCATTACTGGCAAGGCTTGCATAGCCGCCTGAGTGAACAACGGCGATGATCACATCTACTGAAACGGAGTTTTTCTCACCCCATACATCGGCCAAAAGTTGAGCGAGTTGCTGGGCTTTTTGCGGATCATCGACCAATTCGACATTCAA
>RFMT01000307.1 GCA_009927565.1 Acidimicrobiia bacterium | reverse complement strand
TGTGCAAGAACTGTCGCTGTCGTCGTGCCGTCACCAGCAACGTCGTTTGTCTTGGTCGCGACTTCTTTTACAAGTTGCGCACCCATGTTCTCGAATGGGTCTTCAAGTTCGACTTCTTTGGCTACCGAAACACCGTCATTGGTGATCGTCGGCGCACCGAACTTCTTGTCAAGCACAACGTTTCGACCTTTTGGTCCGAGCGTAACTTTGACTGCATCAGCCAATTTGTTAACGCCGGCCTCGAGTGCGCGACGTGCTTCTTCGTTGAATTTAAGAATCTTTGCCATGTTTGGTTCCCTGTACTAAATAGAAATGGTTTTGAATTAGTTGTTTACTTGCCGACGATCGCAAGAACATCGCGACTCGTAAGAATCAAAAGATCTTCGCCCTTGTGCGCAACTTCTGTGCCGCCGTACTTCGAGTAAAGAACTACATCGCCGACCTTGATATCAAGTGGTGTGTGCTTGCCAGAGTCGTCACTCCAACGGCCTGGACCCACGGCAACAACGGTGCCTTCCTGCGGCTTCTCTTTGGCAGTGTCTGGAATTACGAGACCCGATGCGGTTGTCTTCTCGGCTTCGTTTGGCTTGACCACAATCCGGTCATCAAGTGGCTTTAAGTTCATATCGGTTCCTTATTCTTTCTAGGTTTTTCTGGTTAGCACTCGAACGGTGCGAGTGCCAATGCTATTCACGAATCGCTAGTTTTCCAACACAAATCAGTCTCTAAGTGCCTGCAAGTCCTTTAAATTCAGGCCAATTTTGGCCAGCCGCTCAGTCAGCAGCCACACCGGCAAACCAATCACCGTGTCAATCTCGCCACGCACCTCAGCGACCAATGCAGCACCCTGCCCCTGCACGGCGTAAGCCCCCGCCTTGCCCATCGATTCGCCGGTGCCCAAATACCAGTCGAGCAACTCGGGTGTCACCTCGCGCATGGTCACACTCGCCGTATCAAAACCATTCGCGCTTCTGCCGTCGTATCTCACGCTCACTGCAGTGTGCACACTGTGAGATTTTTTTGACAACTTTTGGATCATCCTGCGCGCCTCATCCAAGTCTCGCGGTTGACCAAAGATCTCACCATCAAGAGCCACGGTCGTATCGGCAGCAATAACCACGCAGTTTTGCTCGTGACGTAATGCAACTTTGTCGGCCTTGGCTGCTGCGATTCGCTGCACGTAACTCAAAGGGTTTTCGCGATGCCGCGGCGTCTCATCTATTTCTGGTGGATCAATCTCAAAAACCAAACCTAATTTTTCTAAAATCTCTTTTCGACGCGGTGACCGCGAAGCCAAAACAATTTGACTCGTCACCAAATGCAACCAGTCTCACCAAACAATTTCAGCCACCACTCATATGTGTCAGCGTCGCGTCGTCCGGTGCGACAAGATCTTCGAGGCTGTCTAAAAACCCGTGCGGTAAAACGATATTCACCGGTCCATTGTGATGCCCGCGCACAAATCTCTCGCCACCTTCAACAATTGCGGCATCAGGGTCGCATTGGTCGATCAATTGTCGTAAGTGTTCGATGCTCGAAATTTCGCCGAATTGTCGGCGTAAGTCACCGCCGACTGGATACCCCGTCAGATACCAACCGGCATGTTTGCGAAACTCACGAATACCTCGACCTGGGGGAAAATGCGCTTCGAGTGCAACCGCATGTCGCAACATAACTTCGAGCACCCAACCAAGTTTTGGTGTCGCGGGTATCTCGTCGCCATTGAACATCGCCACCATGTCACGAAACAACCATGGTTTTCCAAGACATCCACGACCGATTACAACACCATCACAGCCAGTCTGGCTCATCATTTCACGCGCGTCACTTGCTTCCCAAATGTCGCCATTGCCAAGAACCGGAATATCTGTAACGGCATTTTTTAACTCAGCAATTGCCTCCCATCGCGCATAGGGCGCGTAGTGTTGCTCGGCAGTTCGAGCATGCAGCGCAATTGCAGCCACACCGGCTTCTTGACAGATCAAGCCAGTGTGAATGTGGGTCAGTAGTTCGTCGTTCAACCCCATTCGAAACTTGCATGTCACGGGTATGCCAAAAGACGATGCCGTTTTTACAGCTGAATTGACAATTTCGCGCAAGAGATTTTTCTTAAGCGGCACTGCCGCACCACCACCACGACGTGTCACTTTCGGCGCTGGGCAACCAAAATTTAGGTCAATGTGATCAACCGCATTACGCCGACCAAGTTGCGTTATCGCATCAGTCATTATTTTCGGGTCGCTTCCATACAGTTGCAAACTTCGAAACGACTCATCGGGCCCGAACGCAATCATCGCCTCAGTCTTAGGGTTCTTGTAGACCAAAGCCGCTGCCATCACCATTTCATTGACATAGACGAGCCCCGATGCAAACTCACGACATAGCGAACGAAACGGCTGATTAGTCACTCCTGCCATCGGCGCCAACACAACAGGCGGCCAAATACTCCGCTCACCTAGTTGCAGCGGTTTCGCGGTGACAAGTTCGTTCATACGCTCGCCACGGTCAAACCCAAGTTTGGATACGCCCCTGCATCAAGCGACGTTTCTCCGCTGAGCTGCAAGCGATGCCACCCCGCCGATGCGATCATCGCCGCATTATCTGTGCACATCGCCAGTGAGGGTAACACCAAATGAAAGTCTCGACGCTCGCAGGCCCGCGTTGTCTCGCTTCGCAACAGTGAGTTCGCAGCAACTCCGCCGCCTAGCGCAACAGTTTTTGCACCAAGATTTTCGGCAGCCTGCATCGTCTTAGCAACCAGAACGTCGACAACCGCTTTTTGAAACGACGCCACAATGTCGCTCGACTTAGCGCCACTATTTTTGCGGACATAGTTGATTACGGCAGTTTTTAATCCGCTAAATGAGACGTCGAGTCCGTCGTGCATCATCGCCCGTGGAAAGTCAATCGCATCAGCGTTGCCGGTTTTTGCTAAAGCATCAATCGCCGGTCCGCCCGGGTATCCCAAATCCAAAAAGCGCGCAACTTTGTCGAATGCCTCACCTGCGGCATCGTCGCGGGTTTGTCCAACGATTTGATAAACACCGGGCTGACGAACTTCAACCAACATCGTGTGCCCACCCGAGACAAGCAACACCAACATCGGAAACTCGACATTCGGGTCATCAAGCATCGCCGCGTAAAGATGCGCTTCAAGATGATTTACGCCAACGAATGGCACATCTAAAGTCATCGCTAAAGATTTCGCCGCCGCAACACCAACTAACAGTGCGCCAACTAGACCCGGCCCAACTGTTGCGGCGACTGCATCAACTCGATCAAAGCTCAAGCCCGATTTTGAAATAGCTTCATCAACAACGGGCGTTATCGCTTCAAGATGGGCGCGACTTGCAATCTCTGGTACGACACCACCAAATCGTGCGTGCACATCTAACTGCGAAGCGACAACCGAAGACAAAACATCATTGCCACCCATCACGAGTGCCGCCGCAGTTTCATCGCAACTTGTCTCAATGCCCAGCACGACCGTTGCGCTATCGACTTTCAGTTCGCGCTTCACATTCGACCCGTTCACATTCGGCTCAGTTCAATATTGCGCAATCGCTCGGCGAATTCTGGCTGTTGCACACCCGCGCACCACATCACAATTGCATCGTCGCGATTCTCGTAATACTTCTTGCGCACACCCGCTGGCACAAAACCAAAGCGGCGATACAACTGTTGTGCAGCAACATTGGTGTGTCGCACTTCGAGCGTCATCGCTTCGCAACCGCGATAATTCGCTTGCCAAGCGAGATCGAGCAGCAACTCGGTTGCGATTCCTCGACTTCGCCACAATGGGTGCACAGCTATGTTCGTCACGTGCGCGTCATTTTCGACATATAACAGCCCGCCGTATCCGACCAACTCGTCACCTATCGTGCCAACCAAATAATGACGCTTGCCAATCCGTGCTTGTTCAAGTTCTTCGACAAACACTTGAGCCGTCCACGGTCGTGGATACACCTGCTGCTCAATGGGCATAATTTTGCGAATATGTGCCCGACGCATCGGCACGATCACCAAGTCTTGCAACGGCTCAACGTCTGTGGGTTGTAATGCGTCGTCGTGGTCAACTGCTTTTGCACGAATGAAGCGGTCCAAGATACTCATGACTTCA
>RFMT01000047.1 GCA_009927565.1 Acidimicrobiia bacterium | reverse complement strand
AATTGTCGGCGTGGTAACGATGGATCAATTGATGGTTGACTGTGGAGACCTTGAAGTAAAAATCGGGGACCAGGCAGTTTTGCTGGGCACGCAAGAAAGCGAGACGATTTCGGCAAACGAAATTGCGACTCGTCTTGAAACAATTGGCTACGAAATTGTTTGCGGAATTAGCGCACGAGTGCCCCGTGTTTATGTTGAAAATAAGGCGTAGGTTTTGTGAAATTTTCGCTTCGGTCATTGGCTGATACACAGCGATTTGCAGAAACTATTGCCGGCCATGTGCGGCCGCGAGACATGATCGTTTTGGCCGGTGAGATGGGCGCTGGTAAGACGACTTTCACCCAGTTTTTTGGTCGCGCGCTTGGAATAACAGATTTGATTACCTCGCCGACATTCAATTTGCTGCACAACTATGGGTCTGGGCGGATGGCGTTGCATCACGCCGACTTATATCGCCTTGAGCGAACTGGCGAACTTGAAGATTTGGGTCTGGACGAACTGCAAGACGGCGGTGGAGTTATTGCAGTCGAGTGGGGCGACATCGTTGGTGATGAGTTGGGCGACGCTTTGGTGTTGCGCTTTGAACACATCGACCAGGCCAATGGTGATATGACCGATAAAACAGATCAGACGCAAGTGCGGTGCGTGACTGTTTCGAGTCGCGGCACCCAATGGGAGAGCAGGTTTCGCAAACTGACAGAGCAATTAGCGTCGAATTTCAGCGTAATGGCGCGAGGCTGAGACTGATGATTATTTTGGCGATTGATACCTCGACCGACGCAGTAAGCGTGGCGGTCAACAACTCGAAGCAATTGCTGGCGAGCGCGCATGTAACTAGCGATCGCCGTCATGCTGAATTGCTTGCACCGATGATTTCTAGCGTGTGTGCGCAAGCAGATATTTCGATGCGAGAGGTTGATGTCGTTGCCGTAGATATTGGTCCAGGAATGTTTACAGGCATGAGAGTCGGTATTGCGTCGGCAAAGACGATCTCGCAGGTGCTCGACGTGCCAATTGTTGGCGTATCGAGTTTGGATATTTTGGCGCGTTCGGTGTCGACAACCGAGCGAGTTGTGTTGGCGACGATTGACGCCCGACGAGGCGAACTCTACTGGGCGATGTATCGCAACGACATCGGTTCGAGTATCGAAGTGAAGCCACCCCGAGTCGGCAGTCTTGACGATTGCGTTGTTGACATCGTCGATCGCGGTCAAGAAACATTGATAGTCGGCAATGGTGCGCTGCGTTATCGCCAAAAGTTAAATGAGATATTCGAAACAACTGGCTTGTCAATCGAGTGGGCGAGCGAGCAACTTGCTCAGCCGAGTGCGGCAGTGTTGGCATTGATCGCTGCCGAGCTGGCGTTGCTCGAGCAATGGCAGAGTGCGACCGAATTGCAA
>RFMT01000044.1 GCA_009927565.1 Acidimicrobiia bacterium | reverse complement strand
CAGTTTGCTTCGTCACGCCGCTATTGGACCGTGGTTGGTAACGGCATGAATTTGATCGCAGCCCAAGAAGTGCGAATTAAATTGTCGGAACTTTGTTATAAATCGATTTCGAGCGACTCAACCGAAGATAAAAAACACATCGACTTGTCGTGTGAGCCTTTGATTTTCGTTTGTGCAACCGGATTGCTCGAGGGCAATGCGTCGGACGTGGCAAAAGAGATTGCGATTTATCGAGCCCACAAGGCGTTGCCAATCGTTGTCGCTACTGCCGGTCAGACGCGGTTTGATGCCGCTGCCGCAGTGTTGTTGGTGCCAAATGTCGAGACACATCTGGCGTTTATTTTGAGCGTCATGGTCGGGCATTTGTTTGGTTACGAGGCGGCTTTGGCGATCGACGCACTTGCACGTCCGTTGCGCGAGGCACGCGAAGTTGTTGAGCATGCAGTTGAGCGTGGTGGTGACGCAAACAAGTTGTTAGAAAAGATTCGTACAGAATTGGGTGCTCCAGCGACTCGATTTACCGATGCGCTGGCGACCGGAAATTACGACGGCAATCTAGAAGCCAGCACGGCAGTGCGAATTGTGACGATGTTGCGAGACACATTAGCCAGCGATCCCGTTCAGGCGTATCAACGAAGTTCGGGCAAGATCGCTTCGCCAGAATTGCTGCTCGATGATTTGACTAGTGCTTTGACACGCGGTGTTGATGAGTTGACGCGCCCGGTTGATGCGATCAAACACCAGGCCAAGACCGTGACTGTGGGTATTTCACGCAGCGACGAAGGCTTGTTCGATCGTAAGTTGGTTAAGTCGTTGCTTGAAGCTGGTGTGGCTCGTGAAAGACTTTCGTATCGGGTGTTGAAAATTGTCGCTGATTTGGATGCCGCCGTTAGTGCGGTGACAGGTTTTACGCGGTATCAAATCGAAGGTGACGTTGCCGGAGGTGCGGCGACAATTGCAATTGTCGACCGTGGCGGAATGTCGAAGAACCTGACTTCGCGAGTTGATCGTAATTCTCAACTTGTGGGCACCAAACGACGCGTAGCAAGCGACCAAGAAGTACTTGTTGCCCGTGGACGAAGCGACAATCGAACGGTGATCATGGTGCCAGAAACAAAAGGCGGTCAGACCACTGGCATCACTTTGTTGCACGTGATGTTTCATGACCGATTGCCAGCAACGGCGATGCGAGCCGTGTTGCAGGGCTACGACCGAAGATACGACCGTCTCGTTGACTGGGTTACAGAAACCGAAGGTGCATTTAGAGAAGATCGACTTGCTGAAGTTTCGGTGGCTGACTTGTTGATCTTGCCGATCAGCGATATGGCTGATCACTGGCGACCGACGAAGTAGGCATGATGATAGGTCTGGGCATTGATGCGGTCAACGTGCAGCGTTTTCGTGAAGCATTGAATCGAACACCGAATTTACGTAGCCGAATTTTTACGGATGCCGAACTTGCGTCGCTTACGAGTCGTGCTGATAGTGCACCGAGTTTGGCTGTTCGCTTTGCGGCCCGAGAGGCGACGATGAAGGCACTTGGAGTTGGGCTCGGGGCTTTTGATTTGCACGATGTTTCGATCCGCAATTCTGCAAGTGGTTCTCCTGAATTGGTTGTTACAGGACGAGCGGCAGCGCTCGCACAGTCACGCGGTGTGAAGAGTTGGCTTGTTTCGCTTTCACACACTGACGACACTGCAATTGCCGTCGTCGCGAGCAACTGAGCGAAAAGTTCGCCAATGAGTTCGATAAATCGATGGGCGTGGGTTGAAGTTGATCTGGCGGCCTTAAGGGCAAATGTTTCGGTGCTTGCTAAACAGGCTAACCCTTCGCAACTTTGGGCAACTGTGAAGGCGAACGGTTACGGGCATGGGGCAGTCGAGGTTGCGCGCGAGGCGTTGACTGCCGGAGCA
>RFMT01000392.1 GCA_009927565.1 Acidimicrobiia bacterium | reverse complement strand
TATTTTCGGCATCGGTCGAACAACCGCGAAAAAACTATGTGATGAGACAGGCATTAACCCAGATACTCGAGTTCGTGATCTCACCGACTCAGAGGTCAACAAAATTCGTATTTATATCGAAAATAATTTGAGCGTCGAAGGTGATCGTCGTCGCAACGTTCAGACCGACATCAAGCGCAAGATCGAAATCGGCTCGTACCAGGGCACTCGACATCGCAAAGGTTTGCCAGTTCGTGGGCAGCGCACGCACACAAATGCCCGCACTCGAAAAGGCCCGAAGAAAACAGTCGCCAACAAGAAGATCGCAGTTAGGAAGTAAACATGGCTGAAGCAAAACCAGGAAGTCGCAAGCGCAAGCGCGAGCGTCGCAATGTTTCGTCAGGCATCGTCCACATCAAGAGCACATTTAACAACACAATTGTTTCGGTAACTGACACCGAAGGCAATGTAATTTCATGGGCATCATCTGGTGGTGTTGGTTTCAGTGGTTCACGAAAGTCGACACCATTTGCAGCACAAATGGCTGCCGAGAAAGCCGGACGTGCAGCAATGGAACTCGGCCTTCGTCGCGCAGAAGTGCATGTAAAAGGTCCTGGTTCGGGACGCGATACTGCGTTGCGCCAAATTCAAAACCTTGGCATCGAAGTTTCGGGCATCAAAGATCTTTCACCGGTGCCGCACAACGGGTGCCGCCAACCAAAGAGAAAGCGACCATAAGTCATGGCTCGTTATACAGGTCCTAAAGTTCGCATCTCGCGCCGTCTTGGCGTAAACGTGTTTGAAAACACCAAGGGTTCAAAGGCTCTAGAGCGTCGTCCATTTCCGCCGGGTCACCACGGTCGTTCGCGCCGTAAGGGTGCAGGCAGTGAATATCTGGCTCAGATGCAAGAAAAGCAAAAGGCGAAGTTCATTTATGGCTTGCTCGAGCGTCAATTTCGCAACCTATATAAGAGGTCAGTTCGTCTGAGTGGCCCAACAGGCGAGAACTTGTTGCGCCTCTTGGAGTTGCGTCTTGACAACGTGGTTTATCGTGCAGGTTGGGCGGCATCTCGCCCGCAAGCGCGTCAATTTGTGAGTCATGGCTTGATCAAAGTTGACGGCAAGCGCGTAGATATTCCTTCGTACACATTGCAAAAAGGTGAGGTTGTCACGCTGTCGACAAAGGGCAGCAACATGATCGTCATTCAGCACAACATCGACACTCTCGACCGAAAGGTTGTTGCGTGGCTTGACGTTGCCGAAGCTGGCAAGCAAGTCACCGTGCGTGAATTGCCAGTGCGCGAGCAGATCGATGTGCCTGTGCGAGAACAATTAATCGTTGAGCTTTATTCGAAGTAACCCCAAATAACGGTAATAGGAGAAATCATGCTTGTAATCCAGCGCCCAACAGTCGAACCGATCGGCTCACCAGAGAACAACCGTCAGAAATTTTCGGTTGGTCCACTCGAGCCAGGTCTTGGTCACACAATCGGAAACTCGTTGCGCCGAATGTTGCTGTCATCCATTCCTGGTGCGGCTATTACGTCGGTCAAGTTCGAGTCGGCATTGCACGAATTCGACACAATCGAAGGTGTTACACAAGATGTAACTGAAATCATCCTTAACTTGAAAGACATTGTGTTGCAATCAACTTCAAGTGACCCAGTTGTTCTAAGCGTCGATGTCAAGGGTCCGATGGAGCTCACTGCTGGTGACATTCAATGTCCACCAGAAGTAGAGATTCTTAATAAATCGCAGAAAATCGCGACGCTCTCGGCAAAGGGCAAACTTGTGTTTGAACTCACAGTCGAGCAGGGCAAGGGTTATATGTCGTCGGACCGCGATGGTGCTCGCAAGACAATTGGCATCATCCCAATTGATGCGATTTTTTCACCAATACGTCGCGTGACTTTTGAAGTTGTGCCGACACGCGTTGAGCAGTCGACCAACTACGACAACCTGATTCTTGATATTGAGACAGACGGTTCGATTGCGCCGGTAGATGCACTTGCATCTGCGGGTGCGACATTGCGATCACTTGTTGACCTTGTTGCAAACCTCACAGCAGAGCCAGTTTCGCTTGAGCTTGGTGAAGTTTCGGGTTACTCGAGCGGCAATGGCGACCTTGACTTGCCGATCGAAGATCTTGACTTGTCAGAGCGCCCTCGCAACTGCCTGAAGCGCGGCCAGGTCAACACAATTGGCGAGTTGCTTACTCGTTCAGAAGAAGACCTGATGAATATCACCAATTTCGGTCAGAAGAGCCTCGACGAAATCAAGCAAAAGCTTGACGAGCGCGGACTTTCTCTGCGAGTTTGAGCGATTGTTTTAAACGAATTAAATAAGGGAGACGATTCAATATGCCAGGAAGACCACGCCGCGGACCAAGTTATGGTGGCAGCTCGTCGCATGAACGATTGATGATGGCCAACTTGGCTTCATCGTTGTTCGCCGCCGAAGGCATTGTGACGACTGAATCGAAGGCAAAGGCGCTTCGACCAATCGCTGAAAAACTGATCACGAAGGCAAAGAAAGCGCAGGGCACCAGCCCGATGCGAGTGCATCGCATTCGCCAAATTCAGAGCTATTTGCGCGACAAAGAAATGACAAACAAACTTGTCAATGTCGTCGCCCCAAGGTACTTGGAGCGAAATGGTGGATACTTGCGAATCATGAAGCTGGGTCCACGCCATGGCGATAACGCCCCAATGGCGCGCATCGAACTGATTTAGCAAAAAATTAAACCGATGCGTCGGGTGCGCTTGGTTGTTGCATACAACGGGCAGCCGTTTCACGGTTTTGCAATCAACCCAAAAGTAGCAACTATCGCGGGCACGCTCGGCGGTGCGTTGCAACAGATTTTTCAGACCCCGATACCGCTGGTGTCGGCTGGTCGAACTGACGCTGGTGTTCACGCCATCGCTCAGGTGGTTAGTTGTGACATTGCCGAAGATTCTGACTTGATAACTCTGCGCAAGCAATTGAACTCTCTATGCGGGCCAGAGATAATCGTGAAAGAGATTGTTTGGGCGCCGAGCGATTTTCATGCCAGATTTTCTGCTATCTGGCGTCACTATCAATACTTTGTTTACAACGCTGATTTTCCTGATCCGTTCAAGGTTGCGTCGTCGTGGCATGTGATTGCGCCGCTAAATCTGCATGCGATGCAGTTGGCATGCGACCCGATAATCGGCACACATGACTTTTCAGCGTTTTGTCGTCGACCCAAGCCAGATACAGAGCCAGATCTCGAGGGGCCAGAGACCGTTGACGGTTCTGGTGAAATTGTGCGCGAGAAGTCGTTGCGTCGCCATGTGATGCAGGCCAGTTGGCGTGAGATTGGCGAGTCGACGTTTCGTTTTGATATTCGAGCAAATGCGTTTTGTCACCAGATGGTTCGATCACTCGTCGGCACTTTCGTCGAAATCGGCGCGCGCAAGCGACCGAGCAGTGACATGATGGCGCTGATTCGCTCGGGCGATCGCGCAGAAGCCTCGCAATTGGCGCCACCGCAGGGTCTGTTTTTGACCGAAGTTGGCTATCCGAGCGATCTTCTTTAAGGCAATAACCCATATTTTTATAGGGCCGATTGTGATTTAGGGTGCTTGGGCCCTATCCTTACTAGGCCGTGAAAACGGGTGCGAAATGCATTCTGGCCAGGGCAATATTTTTTGAAGGAACTTTCTATGCGTACCTATTCAGCAAAAACCAGCGAAGTGCAGCGTGCCTGGCACATTATTGACGCGCAAGGTTTGGTTCTTGGACGCCTTTGCACAGAAGTTGCAACTTTGTTGCGTGGCAAACACAAACCGATGTACACGCCAAGCATGGACACTGGCGACCACGTCGTCATTATCAACGCCTCGAAGATCGTGTTGACCTCGGGCAAAGCAGATACCGAAATTGTCTACGACTATTCGGGTTACCCAGGTGGTCTCAAGTCTGAGACTTACCAAAATTTACTTGACCGAAAACCTGGTGATGCGATTCGCCGTTCGATTCGTGGCATGTTGCCAAAAGGACCATTGGGTCGACAGATGATTAAGAAGTTGCAGGTTTACCCGGGTGCAGAGCATCCGCATGCGGCGCAATCGCCAAAAGTATTCGAAATTTCGCATGCCAAGGCGCGCTGAGTCGTAGAAAATTCGTAGAAAAAGGAACCAACTCGTGGGAACAAAGCCATTGACACAAACAACTGGTCGTCGTAAGAACGCAGTATGCCGCGCACGACTGCGACCAGGTACTGGCGTAGTAAAAATAAATGATCGCGCATTTGACGAATACTTTCCGTCAGAAGTGCAGCGCAACTCATCGACTGAAGCACTGAGAATCACCAACACTGAGAAGAGTTACGACGTAGATGCCGACATTTTTGGCGGCGGTATCGCTGGTCAGTCAGGTGCTCTGCGAATGGCGATTGCTCGAGCACTTGTTGAACTTGACCCGGCGCAGCGGTTGGTTTTGAAGAAGGCCGGCTTGTTGACTCGCGACTCGCGTCGTAAAGAGAGCAAGAAATACGGTCTCAAAAAAGCGCGCAAAGCGCCGCAATACACGAAGCGTTAATTCGCTTTTGCAACGCATGGCGTCTGCTGTGCGAGTTTTAAGTCTGGAAATCGCGTTGAACACTCTTTGTTACGACAGGACATTGGTGGTTAGATGTTGACATTTGGTACCGACGGAGTTCGTGGAGAATTCGGCAAAGAACTGACCGAAGATTACGCAGCCAATCTTGCTGAAGTGGCGGCACAAGTATTGCAATGCGAGAAATTTTTAATTGGTCGCGATACTCGTGAATCTGGATCTGTACTTGAAAAGGCGATTGCCGAGGCGCTCGTGCAATCTGGCGTTGAAGTTGAATTGATGGGTGTTGCCCCGACGCCGGCGATTGCGTTTGCTGCTCGAAAGCATGGTGTCGCTGCGATTGCGATCACCGCCTCGCACAACCTTTACAAAGACAATGGCATCAAGATTTTTGCTGCCGGTGGTCTCAAACTCTCGGATGCCCAGCAAACAAATATCGAGCGTGAAATGGTCGCTGGCGATGCCTCGGCGCGTGCCGGGGCAAGGCCCAATGGCAATGCGTCTGACAAAGCCGCATCGAATAAGAAATTAGTGGCTAGGCGGTCAGAACTTTTGCAGGAATACAGCGATTGGATCTGTGGTCTTGCGCCACGAGATGTGTTTAAGAACTTTCATGTCGCACTTGATTGTGCCAACGGAGCATTCAGCTATGTGGCACCAGAAGTGTTTTCAAAACTTGGGGCGACCGTTACAACCGTCAACGCGACGCCAGACGGCAAGAACATCAATTTGCAATGTGGTGCGACGCACCCGTCAACATTGACTGAAGTCGTAAAGAATGTTGGAGCGCATTTTGGTGTTGCTTTTGACGGAGATGGTGACAGGTTGATTGCAGTTGACGATAAGGGGCAGATCGTCGATGGTGATCATTTGTTGGCGATAAGTGCTTTAGATATGAAGACCCACGGCACGCTGCGAGGCAATAAGGTCGTGGTGACCGTGATGACCAACATTGGTTTTCACAAAGCGATGAAGAATGCAGCCATCGAAGTTTTGACTACTCCTGTAGGCGACAGATCAATTTTGCTCGCGCTCGAAGAACAGTCGCTTTCGCTGGGCGGAGAACAGAGTGGTCACATTATCTATCGAGACTTCGCGACAACCGGCGATGGTTTGCTCGCTGCAATAAGACTCGGCACGTTTGTTGCAGAAAGTAAAAAACCGTTGAGCGAAATCGCCGAACAAGCGATGACTAGTTATCCTCAGGTTCTTGTCAACTTACGTGTAGCAAAGCGAGTTGAAAGTGTTGACTCAATTTTTAAATCTGAGATCGAGGCAGCGCAGAAGGCTCTAGGTGATAGTGGTCGAATTCTGGTGAGATCAAGTGGCACCGAACCGATGGTGCGAGTGATGGTCGAGGCATCACAGCAAGAAGTCGCCGAGAAGGTTGCCGCAACATTGGCCGATGCGATTTCTGCGCGACTCGGCTGATAGTGATGCGAAAGTAGACTAGAAACCATGTGCGGCATCATCTGTGTGCTCAGTCGAAAGACGCGACGTGCAACCCCGACCGCAAACGAGATCTTGGCCCTTTTA
>RFMT01000291.1 GCA_009927565.1 Acidimicrobiia bacterium | reverse complement strand
TAACGCCGTAATTGCCGATGCACTTTTAAGGCTTTGCATCTCGCAGCCAAATTCGCAAGTCGCGGTGTTGGCCCATACGCGGTGGGCAAGCGTCGGCATTATTTCTGAACCCAATGCTCACCCAGTAAATAGTGAAGAACTTGAAGGTAAGCATGATGACGCTTATCTGGTTGCTGCATTGAACGGTGATGTCGACAACCATGCCGACTTGCGAGTGCAATATGGATTGCGTGTCGCGGGGCCGATAACAACGGATGCAAAAGTTATCCCTGCGATGGTTTCACGCAAGTTAGCAACGACGAAGAATTTGACAGAAGCATTTCGTGAAACAGTTGCACAGTTTGAAGGTTCAGTTGCGATCGCAGTCGCAAGTGCGACTGAGCCAGACAAATTGTTGTTGGCCCTGCACGGAAGCGGACAGGGATTGTGCATTGGCCTAGCCGAAGATCGATTTGTTGTTGCCAGCGAGCCATATGGCTTGGTGGAAGAGACGCTTAGCTACGTGCGAATGGACGGTGAAGCGCTCGCAGATTTGGATAATCCGTCGAGCAGAGGACAAGTTGTCACATTGTCGGGCGAATTCGCCGGCGAGCTTGCGGGAGTGCGCTTGGTTTCTTACGACGGGCGTGATATTGAACTGAGCCAAGACAAAGTTTTGACTGCAGAAATAACAACTCGTGACATCAACCGAGGCGAGCATAAACACTTTTTGGCAAAAGAGATTGCCGAAGCACCAGAGAGTTTTAGAAAGACAATTCGAGGTCGAATTGTCGAGCAAAATGGCGTGTTGACGACCGCATTGGGCGAAAGTGTTTTGCCGAAAGCGATTTGCGATCGGTTGGCGTCGGGCGAAATCACCAAAGTGCGCGTGATCGGTCAAGGAACTGCAGCAGTCGCCGGTCAAGCATTGGCCAAGCTGCTGAATGAATTAGTTGGCATCACTTTGAGCGCCGAGGCGTTGTTGGCAAGCGAACTTTCTGGTTTTGCTTTGCAACTTGATATGAGCGACACACTCGTTGTTGCGGTGAGTCAAAGTGGTACGACAACCGACACGAATCGCACGGTTGACTTAGCGCGAGCCCGCGGTGCGAGTGTTTTGGCGATTGTCAATCGCCGCGGCAGTGAACTCTCGGCAAAAGCTGACGGCGTGATGTATACGTCTGATGGCCGAGATGTTGAAATGAGTGTTGCCAGTACCAAGGCGTTCTACGCCCAAGTTGCGGCTGGCGCACTTTATGCCTGCGCGTTGTCAAAAGCGCTCGGTAAGTCGTCTGATCGAGCTCGACACGAACTGTTGGCAGGCTTGCGTTCGATACCTGAGGCGTTAGTTGAAGTTCTGGCGACGCGACCGTCGATCGCTGCGGCGGCCCGA
>RFMT01000278.1 GCA_009927565.1 Acidimicrobiia bacterium | reverse complement strand
TGTTAAGGGTAGCAAGGCATAGGGATGTTTCCTAATTTTTGTGAAGATATTAGGAAGTAACAAGAGCCTGAAACTCACGGATTCGCATCTGATGCGAGGATGATGTCGTCACATCGGGCAAAGTACCGACAGCGCCTGTGTTTGAGCGCCAAGTTATCTTCCAGACAATTGACAAAGTTGCCGAGAACAAGCCAGATCGATCGACTGCTGATGAGTGTCGATACATATACATACATGGCGACGGTGCGTAGTCACCGATGATTGGGCTCCAATGCAAGCCAGGGCCAGTGCAAGATTTATTGCCAGTACCAAAGTTGCCATCGCCAGGGTCGAAGACAAGTTTGTATGGCGTTGCTGTAGTTGTAGCCGTGACTGGGCCTGCTGGTGTTGGTACCCATGCGGTTACAGATTTTGGTTGCCATATCGTTGCACTCACCCAGAACCATGTGCCGATGTTGATTAAACCTTGACGTGCGGGTGGCGCGAATTCACCAAAGGGAGCGGGGATCAAGTCGTAGGCGACACTTGCGGCATTGCGTGCGATTGTTTCAGATGAAACTTCTGCAATCCAGTGATAAGTCGTGTTCTCGTTGGGACAATTTCGGTCGTAGAGACGAAACTGAATTGAACCAACAGTTTTTTCAACTTCATCACCAAAAGTCTGATCAAGGCCAGAGTCACGGGGCAGTGAAGGAGACCAGTCACATTCATTGGGTTCACCTGTGGTTTCGTTTTCACCGATCAAGATGCCGGCGATGATTGTTCGATCGACAACTTCACCATAGATATTGCGTATCGAGTTTGAATCTTCGGTGCTGGCATTTGCACATGTTGGAAAAGCAGCGAGCAAAAAAGCGATTAGAACGAGAATTTTATGTTTCACGAGTTGCACAAGTTTTGGGAGTAGACCTTTTTGTGAATTTGATAGTTTGTCCAAAACCAGTCACCGTTGTGCCATTGCATTGTCCAACTTGAAAGTGACGAGGCAACTTTGTCGTCGTAGACGCCTGCACCCATGTATAGAACGACGGTGTCGTAGACGCAACCGTGCACGATGGCAGTCATCGTGGATTCGTCGTTAGAAATTGATTCAACTGTGACCTTGCGCTCGCCTTCGCCTGGCCTGGCAACGATATTGTTTGCACCATATTCGTGCATCATCGCGGCGAAGTCGTCACTGAACTGTGTGCCGATAATCGTGAATTCGCCGATGTCGCAGAACCTTGGTTTGTAGCTGCAGTCGCGGCGCCATTTGACGAACGCTTCGAATTTTGCAGCAACAAGATCGAACGGTGCGACTTGCGAAAGTGGTGCTATTTCTTGATTCACTGACGAACTGGTTGTGGGTGAAGCGACCGATGTGATAGTTGAAAATTTCAGCGCGGCGCGAGTATTTGTGTCACTCGCAGTTGAACATCCGCAAATGATGAAGCAGCAAAGTGTGAAAACTTGACTGAGTTTGAGAGTAGAGCGAAATTTAATATTCATAGACGCAGTGTTTCTGGATGTGTGCACGAGTGTGAAACTGTGCTGAAAATTACAAGATTGTGATGTTTCGTCTGTAGAGTAAATAGACCCCATTTTCAAGGATCTGCGAAATTAGATGACCCAACAGCACCCCGAACTTGCCGACGAACAGCGGTTTATCGATCACGCTTACGAGTGTTTAGAGCAGACGCGAAACGACGCGTGGCAGATTCGCGCGATGAACGAGGCGTCGACGGGCGGCACTTTTCAGGCGCGCTATGAACGCAATGCATTCGATGAGGTTTTGATTGGAAGACTGACAGAACTCGATCTGGGTGATGCAGCATTGGTTTTTGGACGAATTGACCGCCTAACCGAATCACCCGAAATTTTCGAGAGTTTTCACATTGGGCGAATTGCAGTTGCCGACTCTAATCGCGAACCGGTTGTTGTCGACTGGCGTGCACCTGTTGCTGAGCCGTTTTATCGCGCGACAGGTCGCGAGTCGATGGGTTTGGCACGACGAAGACACTTCGCCGTGCAGGGTCGCGAGTTGCTCGGCATCGAAGACGAACTTTTCGGTGCGGGTCACCTTGGTGTCGGTCATGATGAAGGCCTCGATGGCGAGCCTGACTCTGGGGCGCCGAAATTGCGTGGTTACAGCACGTTGTTGACTGTTTTGTCGCGAGGTCGAACGGGCCAACTCGGCGACATCGTGGCGACGATTCAAGCAGAACAAGATGAAATCATTCGATCGTCGCAACAGGGCGTGTTGGTTGTAGAGGGCGGTCCGGGCACCGGCAAAACTGTTGTCGCACTTCACCGTGCCGCATATTTGCTTTACACATTCAGATTTCCGCTCGAAGATCAGGGTGTTTTAGTTGTCGGCCCCAATCGGGTTTTCTTGCGCTATATCGAACGAGTTTTGCCGTCGCTAGGTGAAGCAGGAGTCGAACAAGTTGTGTTGGCCGATTTAGTTAGGGGCCATAGTTTTTCTGCGAAAGATAGCGAAGACGTTGCACGCATCAAAGGCGATTTACGAATGGCGAAAATTGTCGCCAACAGCGTCAGAGATCGTGAACGAGCGTTGCGCAAAGATGTTGAAATTGGCTTTGGCGCCGGCTATCTGCGGTTGACAAGTGTCGAGTCGGCAACGATTGTTCGCGAAGCGCGTCGCCGCTTCCGTCGCCACAACGCGGCTCATCATTGGGTTGAGACCGAAGTTGTTACGGCGATGATCGCATCGAGCCATAATCAAGAACTTGACCTTGAGTCAACTCGAGATGCGTTGCGTGATATTAAAGAATTTCAGGCCGTTATTAATTACATGTGGCCGGTGTTGACACCAGCAGAGTTGTTGCACGATCTTTATTCTTCGAAGGCATTGATGAGACTCGCTGCACAAAAAGTTTGTAGGCCAGCAGAGTACGAATCGATGTATCGACCACGAGCGGCAAGTCTCGCTGATGCAAAATTTAGTGACGCTGATGTCGCTGTGCTTGACGAAGCGCTTGCGGTTTTGGGGCCGCGCCCGCGACGCAGTGGTCGAATCAATGAGGCAGATGAAATTCGCACGTATGGTCACATCGTCATTGACGAGGTACAAGATCTCTCCCCGATGCAATTGCGAATGATCTCACGGCGTTCGTTGAATGGCTCGATGACGATTGTTGGAGATATCGCACAAGCAACTTCGGCGCACGCACCGGCTTCATGGCAAGAAGTACTCGTACATCTGCCAAAGAAGAATCCGTCGCGAGTCATTGGGCTCACTGTCGGCTATCGAATCCCCAAACAGATCATGGATATAGCGACCAAGGTGATGATTGCTGCTGCGCCAAATCAAGTTGCCCCAGTGTCGGTGCGAGAAGGTGACCAAGCACCTAAATTCGTGAAATGCATAAGTGCCGAATTGATTTCTAAGTTGATCGAAGAAACGAAAAGTCTTGTCGAAGAATTGAGCGACGGTAACGTCGCGATTGTTTGTCCCGATGAGATGTCCGAAAGCATTTGCCGAGCGCTTGACAATTCGAAAGTTGGTTACGGTCGAGCAGGTGCGGCGGGCATTGAAAATGGTCTGACGGTTGTGCCCGTAAGTGTTGTCAAAGGTTTAGAACTTGACGGCGTGGTCGTGGTTGAGCCCGCAAAAATTGTGGCAGCGCAGACACACGGATTGCGTGCTTTGTATGTTGCGCTGACTCGATCAACGCGACGTCTTAGTGTCGTATACAGCGAGCCGCTACCAGATTCACTTACTTGCTGAGCTAAAAGTATTTCGCTAGAAGTTGCCGAGCGAGTCGATAATCAGAGGCAAAAAACGCAGTGCTTTATCAGCATCGGCAGGCCGATTACGCTCGACAGAACTCTTTGCCAACGCGACGACACGGTCAAAGTCGGCTACTAGTTGGTCGCTTAAGGTGAGGATTTTTGGTCGCACTGCGCCGCTAATTAGCAATACTTGATCAACATTCTTGCTGGCTGTTTGGCGGTCAGACTTTTGCATTGCTTGGCTGAGCGAATTAATAGTTGCCAGCATCTGGTTGAGTAGTTCTTCGGTTGAAAGTTGCTGATCAACCGCGGCGGTTGTTGTTTCGGTAAATATGTTGTCGGCGATAGTCGTACGAGCCGATTCATTGATTGTGGTTGCGCATCCGCTGAAGAGTGAAGTCATGCTGATTAGTGCAACAAAAGAGACGTGTGCGAAATTGCCAGATTTACTGCTACATAATTTTGATTGCACAACGCGAGACTTATTTTTTGGTTGAGACGAGCAGTCGACTGCTGATAAAAGAGTCGATAGCCATCGGTGCAGATGGGCCAGAGTCAGACATCAAGACACTGACACCACCGTCGTTACTGCGATTCGAAATGGTGCCTACTTTTCCGGGAAACATTTTGTTTGCTTCGAGCGTGTCAAGCGCCCCATCAGTTTCCTCAAGTTCTTCAGATATTCGTACAACAGTAAATGAGTCACCGACTTCAATTGTGTTTAGTGGGGTGAGCAACATATTGTGATGACCCGAACTAGGTATCGGGTTACCGTGCGGACACGCAGTTGGATTGCCGAGCATTTTTGCAAGTGCGATTTCTACTTCATCGGTTATTACATGCTCCCATTTGCATGCCTCGTGGTGTGCGGTCGACCAAGAAAGGCCAAGAACATCGATCAAGAAGCACTCAGCCAGACGGTGCTTGCGCACTATGCCTTCAGCAAGCTCTCGACCTTGTTCAGTGAGTGCAATACGTGGACCAGACAAATTGACGAGGCCTTCAGTCTCCATACGTTTGATCATTTCTGAAACTGACGCGCGAGATACGCCGAGTCTTTCGGCAATGCGCGCCTGAATCAGTTCAACATTGTCTTCTTCGAGTTCAAAAATGCATTCACAGTACTCTTCGAACGCCGGATGATGTTCGGTGTTTGAGTGCATGTTGTCAGTCTATATCTCAAAAAATTTACGAACTTTTTGGCGGCCGCATCGA
>RFMT01000050.1 GCA_009927565.1 Acidimicrobiia bacterium | reverse complement strand
CGCAATCGAGAAATTTGGTCTCGACGCAACACGTCTCATGGCGATTCAGTATTCGGTCAGTCTTAACGGTTTCAAACAACTCGTAGCCACAGACGAAAGATTTATGATTCCAAAATCTGAAAACTCGGCGAATGCGTCAAGTGCTTCTTCAGTCGTTGCGCAAGCACGCAAAGATGTGCCAGCCGATGCCGAGAAACGCCGACTTCGCCGCGAACGCCAAGAAAAAGAGCGCGAAGAAAAGCGACAAGCCGAACTGCAACGTCGAATCGCTCGCAACAGAGTTTAAAAAAATGTCTGTTGCACGTTTTGGGTGCGTCGATGGTCGCAGTGCCCTGATCACCGAATCTCTCGCAAGTTACGTCGACATCGAAAAGTTCTCTGACGGCAAGTTGCCGAGCGACCCGATGGCTTGCATCAACCGCTGGGCTGAAGTATGCGTTCTTGCCAAAACTCTGCCTTCGGCTAAAGCAAACGACTTGATTGCCCTCGACTTCAACAACCTCGACTGCCCAGTACCTCAACCCCGACAAATTTTTGCTGTCGGCGTAAATTACAAAGCCCACGCTGCCGAAATGAACCACGGTCTACCAAAAGAACCGCTGGTGTTCACCAAGTTTCCGAGTTCGCTCAATCGACCACATGGTCAGATCAAACTTGTCGGCGAAAAATGTGACTTCGAAGCCGAACTCGTGGCAATTGTCGGCAAAGGCGGCCGCAATGTTTCAAAGGCCGATGCATGGTCACGTGTCGCTGGTCTTTGTGTCGGTCAAGATTTCTCGGACAGAGCACTGCAATACGCGAATACTCCGCCACAATTCAGTTTGGGCAAGAGTCGCGAAGGTTTTACCGCGATTGGGCCATACATAACCGACGCAGCAACCCTTGCCACTCGCGGCAATCTCGAAATGACCTGTCGCGTTTCAGGCGAAGTAATGCAACATACTCAAACCGACGACATGATTTTCGAAATTCCCGACATCATCGCTTATCTGTCGAGTATCTGCGAACTATTTTCTGGCGATGTCATTTACACCGGCACACCTTCGGGCGTCGGCGCCGGCCGCACTCCGCAAAGGTTTTTACGCGCCGGCGACATTGTCGAGACAACTATCCAAGA
>RFMT01000243.1 GCA_009927565.1 Acidimicrobiia bacterium | reverse complement strand
CATGCGATCATCATGATCGGCGAAATTGGTGGCACGGCCGAAGAAGAGGCTGCTGAATTCATCATGACTCATGTGACAAAACCGATGAGCGCCTATATCGCAGGTGTCACAGCACCAGCGGGCAAAAAAATGGGACACGCAGGAGCGATTGTTTCTGGTGGCAAAGGCACAGCGCAGGGCAAGATGGATGCCCTAAGAAGTGCGGGCGTGAAAGTTGGCTTGAACCCGACTGAGGCTTGCGAATTGATGGCACAAATAATCGCATCAATGTAAGACTTAGTCTTCGATGAATAAACGATCTGATCTGCTGACTTATATTCCGTCGCTTGACGGCATTCGAGCACTCTCTGTTTTGGCAGTGATCGTTTATCACGCCAACAAGCATTGGCTACCTGGCGGTTTTTTGGGTGTCGAAGTTTTTTTTGTGATCAGTGGATATTTGATCACGCTGTTGCTGCTTGCTGAATCAGAGAAGAGCGGCACCGTTAGTTTGAAAGAGTTTTGGTTGCGTCGAGCGCGAAGATTGTTGCCAGCGTTGTGGGTTGTTGTTTTGGGTGTCGTGGTGTTTGCGGCGTTGTTTCAGCGCGAGATTCTCGGCACGTTACGTGGTGACGTTGTTGCGGCACTTTTCTATGGCTTCAACTGGTTTCAAGTTTGGGTGGGTACGAGTTATTTCACATCGTTCGAATTCGTGCCACTGCGTCATCTGTGGTCGTTGGCGGTTGAAGAACAGTTCTACTTGATTTGGCCGATCGTTATGCTTGTGGTTGCAAAATTCGGCAAACGGCGACTGCCGATCGTCAGTGCAGTGTTCTTTTTCATCGCTGTTGGTTTGACCGTATATATGGCAGTGGTTTACCAGCCAGGCACGATTTCGACGATCAACGACACGCCAGAACAGTTCATGAGTCTTTTTGGTCAGTCAGTTTCGCGAGTCGACTATTTGTTTTTGGGAACATTCACCCGTTCGAGCGGTTTGTTGTTGGGTGCTGCTTTGGCAATTTGGTGGCGGCCGTGGTTGTTGCAGCATTCGCGAGCGGGCGAGAGCAAGTTATACGACATCGTTGGTTTTGGTGGTCTGGTTGCGTTGGCATTGATGATGTGGAGATTTCAAACTGTTATCGAAGGCACAGATGGTGGAAACGTCGGATACGACTTGTTGTTTCGCGGAGGATTTTTCTCGACTGATATCGCGAGCGTCGCGTTGATCGCGGCCGCGGTGCATCCTGGTTCGAAAATTATTGCGAAAAGTTTGAGCAACCCTGTTTTGGTTTGGTTGGGTCGTCGCTCGTACGGCTTTTATTTGTTCCACTGGCCGGTGTTTCAGTTTTATCGACGTTTCGCGGGCCAGGGTCTGACGCCGTATGAGTTTGTTGTTTTGGTTTTGCTCGCCCTTGCGCTCACCGAATTGAGTTACCGCTACATCGAAACCCCAGTGCGTCAAGGTGCGATTTCGCGATGGTGGAGAGAATTTCGCCAGCCGGTTTACGGTGCACAACTCGTGCGCCGACAGCGTCGAATTGTGCTGACTGCGTTTGTTTCGTTGTTGCCAGTTTTTGGTGTTGTAAGTCTGGCAACTGCACGGGTGCAATTAGATGAGATTGCGCAAAACTTGTCAGACAACGAAGGCAATACTGTCGATTTGTTGGGTGGCGAGCAAAGTAACGGTGGCGGCGAGTTGGCTGTGGCAACAACTATCGCTGGGCAAGTGGTGACGGCTACGACAACTCTTGACGGACAAGTCATTGACGTGTTGGCAATTGGTGATTCGGTGATGTTGGGTGCGGCCAATGTTTTGACACAACGTGGCGTGACCGTAGATGCAGTGAAGAGTCGCCCATATCGGCAGGCTCTTGAGATCGCCAACTATATGAAGTCGGTCAATCGTCTTGGCTCGGTTGTGATCATTCATTTGGGCACGAACAACACTGTCGACGAAAAAACACTCGATGAAATCATGGTGCCGCTGCGTGATGTGCCGCTGGTGTTG
>RFMT01000053.1 GCA_009927565.1 Acidimicrobiia bacterium | reverse complement strand
CAGAAGATGACATAGTCACACTCAAAAAGCAGGGTGTCGGTGAAATTTTTGGTCCGGGCTCGTCGCTCGGTGATATTGCCAAATGGTTAGAGTTGGCGCTTGACGCGCGCGAATAAAACTGAACAAAGGAAATTAAGTGGATCTTTTTGAGTACCAGGGCAAACAATATTTTGCGCGTTATGGCATCGCCGTTTCAGCGGGCGGTGTCGCACTAACAGTTGACGAAGCTGTCGCTCAAGCAGAACTGGCGAAGTACCCGGTTGTGATTAAAGCCCAAGTGCAAGTTGGCGGCCGTGGCAAAGCGGGCGGTATCAAACTGGCAAACAACGCCGACGAAGTGCGGTTGCATGCAAAAAATATTTTAGGTATGGATATCAAAGGCCACGTTGTCAAGCGCGTATGGGTAGAACACGCTTCAGATATTGCCGAAGAGTATTACGCCTCGTTCACGCTCGATAGATCTGCGAAACGACATTTGTTGATGCTCTCAGCACAAGGCGGTGTCGAGATTGAACACGTGGCTGTTGTTGACCCGACGGCAATTGTCAAGTTGCATGTAAATCCGGTTGAAGGTCTGAGCCTTGATTCGGCGAAGCGAGCAGTTGTCGAAGCGCGCATTTCAGAGAAAGCACAAGACGGTGTGGCGGCGATGTTGCTCAAACTTTATGAATGCTTCACGAAAGGCGATTGCGATCTGGCTGAAATTAATCCGCTCATTTTGAAGCCGACCGGCGAAGTGCATGCTCTCGACGCGAAGGTCACGCTCGATGACAACGCCGCTTTTCGTCACCCCGAGTGGGATGAATATCGCGCAACCGAAGTGCTGGACGAGCGCGAAAAACTTGCACGCGAAAAGAACCTGCAATACATCGGTCTCGACGGATCGGTTGGCATCATCGCCAATGGCGCAGGTTTGGCGATGAGCACGCTTGATGTTGTCAATCAGGTCGGTGGCAAGGCCGCAAACTTTTTAGATATCGGCGGTGGTGCAAACGCCGAATTGATGACGGCGGCTCTAGACGTGATCAACTCAGATACAAAAGTAAAGAGTATTTTTATCAACATTTTCGGTGGAATCACTCGGGGTGATGAAGTCGCCAAGGGCATTGTCGAAGCGATGAAGCGCGTCAAACTTCGTGCCCCGATAGTTATTCGCCTCGACGGCACAAACGCGACCGAAGGAAGAGCGATTATTGCCGCTGCAGGCATCGCCGAGTCGCAGTTGGTTTCGCGATCGACGATGCTTGAGGCTGCGCGAAGCGCAGTCGAGATTGCAGGAAATAAATAACATGGCAATTTTTGTCAACGAGAAAACAAAAGTTTTAGTTCAGGGTTTGACCGGTGGCCAAGGTCGTTTTCATGGTTTGCGTAATCGCGATTACGGCACCCAAGTCGTGGCAGGCGTGACACCGGGCAAAGCGGGTCAAGATGTCGAGGGTATTCCAGTTTTTGACACCGTCGAAAGTGCGGTTGCTGCCACCGGCGCAACGGCATCGTTCATCGCTGTGCCACCCAAAGCGGCACCAGC
>RFMT01000411.1 GCA_009927565.1 Acidimicrobiia bacterium | reverse complement strand
TGTTCCCGCCGCAGCCCACACGAAATCATTCACGCCGTCACACTGCAACAAGTCCGGATCGATGAAGATGCGCAGATGCGCTGTGTGGACAAACTGCGGTGCGCTGAGGTTGTTTTGCAACCTGTCAAGCAGAAAACCTCACATCATGACTAAGAGCTATGAGAGACTTAGGTGATGTTACATCTTGATCTCGTGACAATCGTCGTTGACGATTATGACCGCGCTATCGACTTTTATGTCGGGACACTCGGTTTCGTGCTCACTGAAGACACCAAACTGACAACCGAAAAGAGATGGGTTGTCATACGACCGAGCCAGGGCAGCACGGGTTTTCTCATCGCAAGAGCTGACAGCGCCGAACAATCTGCGGCAATAGGTCGGCAAACTGGCGGCCGAGTCTCACTCTTTCTTCATACCGACGACATCGATGAACAGATAGGTCTCTGGTCGTCGCGTGGAGTCCAGTTTGAAGGAGAACTTCGCACGGAGCCATACGGTCGAGTAGTTGTATTCGTCGACATCTACGGCAATCGTTGGGACCTCATCGAGCCTCAAGAACGTAGGTGACTTAAGTAGGCGACTAGACCCACTTCAAGTCGAGGTCGGTGAAGTTGCGCTGTTTGGTTACGTAACCAAACAGCGACATGCCGCCATTCGTTTCGGAAACCCAATGTCCTATTTCCGGCTTATAGCGCGACTCTTTCGAACTTTTCGCTTCCTTCACCTAAAATTCATCCATGGCTGAGAAAAAAGTTACGGGGCCCGCTTCTTATTTTCCGTCAATCGAGAAAAAGTACGGAAAACCGATTGAGCACTGGATGAAGGAGCTCAAGAAGGTTTCAAAACTGGCACACATGGAGCAAGTGGCACACCTCAAAGAGAAGTTTGGTCTGGGCCATGGTCATGCGAATGCAATCGTGGCTGCTTTTCGAAAGAAGAACGGTCTTTAGTTATGGCAACTAGAGAGCAGAAAATCTTTGAGATGCCTTTCGCGGATGTCTACCCTCTTTATGTAAGCAAGGTCGAGCGAAAAAATCGCGACGAGTCTGAACTCATCAAAGTAATTACATGGCTAACAGGTTTCGACTCAAAGACACTGAAGAGTCATTTGAAAAAGCAGACTACATTTAGGGATTTCTTTAAGTCTGCGAAGATTCATCCCAATGCAAAGCTCATAACCGGCTCGATCTGTGGTGTGAAAATTGCAGAAATTGAAGACCCGCTAATGAAGAAGATTCGCTACCTGGACAAGTTGGTTGATGAGCTTGCCAAGGGACGTCCCATGGAGAAAATTCTCCGATCCGGCTTATAGGCCGACTCTTCATTAAGTTGTCTGTTCGTCTTTAAAAAACTGTTCCCGCAGCAGCCCACACAAAATCATTCATGCCGTCGCACTGCAACAAGTCGGGATCAACGAAAGCGCGCAGTTTGGTTGCATGACCAAAGGGAGGC
>RFMT01000297.1 GCA_009927565.1 Acidimicrobiia bacterium | reverse complement strand
ACCGATCGGATAACCCGTTGCTGCGCGCACTGCATCAGCATCAACACGAGAACACTTCGAGCCGCCAGCAGCTGCCGCAAGTTTTTTTTCATCTAATTGATTCGCACCACTGACGTAAGCCATGACGATTTCACCATCAACAGCAAACACGAGGCTCTTGACAATTTGACCGACTGAAACACCGATTGCCGCAGCCGCGTCGGCCGCGGTTTTGGTGCCTTCAGGAAACCGGCGAGTCGTAATCTCGAGACCCGCCTCACGCGCGGCAGCAATTACCCGCAATGTATTTGGGTGAATGTCGCTCACAACACAAAACTTTAGGCGGCGAACTCTATGAAAACGATGGTTCCGCCTGTTGGCGCGTCAAGCACACCAATCTGAGCATTGTGGTCGTCGGCAAATTGTTTGACAATCGCCAAACCCAAGCCAGAGCCCGGCATTGAGCGACTTTGTGTCGCTCGGAAAAACCTGTCGAATATAAACGGCTTGTCGGCATCGGTGACGCCGGGGCCACTATCTTGCACTTCAACCCGTGTATTGCGCACAATTACGCGAATCGGTTTTTCGTTCGGAGAAAATTTCACGGCATTGTCGATCAGATTCGACAATGCGCGGTCGAATTGTGACTGTCGCAACGCGACAGTCGACGAACCGATTATTTCAAGTGTGATTTCTCGCGCAAATCGTCGACTCATACGTGAGACAACTTCTTCGACGAACGCACCAAGTTGCGTGTCGAGTGGTGCTTCGTCGAGCTTCTGATCACTTGCCAGTGCTGAAAGTTCTGACGCGAGTGCTGACAATCCATCAATTTCGATGCGAATATCGCGGAGCACCTCGTCTCGCGCACTGGCTTCGAGGTCGGGTCTCTGCAGAAGTTCTGAATTTGCGCGCAAACTCGTCAACGGGGTTCTCAACTCGTGACTGGCGTCTTGCACAAGTCGCTTTTGCTGATCTTTGCTCTGCCTCAAGGCCGTTATCATCGAGTTGAAACTCGAAGTTAACTTTCGAATTTCCGAATAACCATCAACTTCGACTACGACGTCGAGATCGTGTGTCTTTGCAATGCCTTCGAGAGTATCCGCAAGATTTTTTAGTGGTCGAGTTATCTGGCGAGCCGAAAACCAAGAAAAGATCGCCAAACTAAACATGCCACCAACCATCAAAAAGATGCCGAATTGCTGAATGGCAGACTTTGCCTGCTCAATATCTTCGATCTCGTGGGCGATTTGCAGCGCAACACCCCGCATGATCGGCACTGTAATCATCCGATATTTTTGCCCATCAATCTCGACAGTCGCGCGCTCGGTGCCAAACTGTGACCCAGAGGCAATATCGAGTGCAACCGGCGAGATCGGCAGGTCGACTACACCGATACCAACAATCACGTCACCATTTTTACTAATAACCTGAGTCACCGAATCAAACTTTGTAGGAAGCAAAACTTCGGTAATCGGATTACGCAAGCGACCCCCATTGCGCAGAATTCGCCTATCAGATTGAATCAGTTCGGAAATTAGCGTCGCACGACTTTCGAGACTCTTGTCCACTTCGTTCAACAAAAATCGCGAAGTGAGCGTATAACCTGCGAAAGAGAGAGCGCCAACAATAATGAATATCACCGTGCACGACACGATCAGAAATCGCGTGCGTATGCTCATGATTTTTTCATTACATAGCCAACACCACGGACGGTTTGCAGAAGTTTTTTCTCGTCGCCGACCTCAATTTTGCGACGCAAATACCCAATGTAGACATCTAGAGACTTTGACGAAGTTTCAAATTCGTATCCCCAAATATGTTCATAAAGATATTCGCGTGACAGCACCACGCCAGATTGCTCGAGGAAAATCTGCAACAAATCAAACTCGGTTTTCGTAAGTTCAATTGCTCGATCGCCTCGCTTCACGGCTCGAGTATCAACCTCGAGAACCAGATCGTCGAGTTGCAACAAATTTCCCGCGGTTGACGGTGCCTGGCGACGCAACAGTGCACGAACCCTTGCCAGCAGTTCGTCGACGCTGAAGGGTTTGACCAGATAGTCGTCGGCACCCGCGTCAAGACCAGCGACCCGATCGCCCACTTCGGCGCGAGCCGTGAGCAACAAGATTGGCGTGCGATTATTTCGACGTCGCACCTCGCGGCAAACCGAAAGTCCATCAGTAAACGGCATCATTACGTCAACTATCGCAACATCGGGCGACGAATTCTGAATGCTTTCGAGCGCGACGGCACCATCTTTCACCGCGGTAACTTCGTAGCCTTCTAGTTGCAAAAATTTCTGCAGTGCGTTTCTGACCGACGGGTCGTCTTCGGCCACTAAGATTTTGCGACCGTCGGCGACCATTTTTTTCACGGTGTTAACCGTACTTTGCGATTTTCGCCCATACCCAGCAAGGGTCGCAAGTTCTTAATGGATTCTTACCCTGTTGTGGTCTAATTCTTACCAACAAATCACAGAATTTCTTTGCGGTCAGAATCCCCCAGCCCAACAACGAAAGGTTAGGAAATGAAAAAACGAAACTTATCAATGAAGATTGGTGCCGCACTTGTCGGCATCGCTTTTGGAACGATCGGTGTGTTGAGCACAGTCAATGCAGCTTCTGCCATGCCAGCAATTGTCGGCAGAAATATTGCACATGACAATGGTGGCAATTCCGACAAATCCAAACATCTTGGTCACATTGCTAAAGACTTCGACGACCTGGCAACAATTCTGAAGCTCACATCGACCGAATTGAAAACACAATTGAAGAGCGGAAAGACCTTGGCAGAGATTGCGACTGCGCAAAAAGTTGACGTATCGCTGTTGGTGAACTCAATTGTTGCTCGAATCAAGGCTCACATCGCCGAAGAAGTTGCCGACGGTGATATGACCCAAGCCCAAGCCGACACAAAAATTGCTGGCCTGACCACCATGGTGACCGACATGGTTAATGGTATTCATCCCGCTCACGGTGTTGGACGTGGCCACGGCAGAGGCATGCACATGCCACACGCCAAGACAGGAAAGAATTCAACAAATTAGGTTCTCCTCAGAAACTTGCAGGTTCTGTCTCTTCCGGTGAGGCAGAACCTGCAAGCGAAAACAGAATTGCGCCGATAATCGAGCAAACTCCGGCAGCAAGATATGACGAGCGATAACCACCAGCGACGTCGTAGAGCCATCCCAAAAGAAGTGGGCCGAGTGCAGTGCCCGAAAATGAAATCAAACCCGAACGCGCCGCAATTCGCGGATAGTCGCGTACACCAAAACGCTCGGCCAACAACAAAGACTGCATCATCACCATGTTGCCAATCGTTACACCAAACAAACCAATGGCAATTAGCAAACCGATTCGATTATTGATCAAGCCGAGACTTGCAAGCGAGACACCTTGCATCGCCGCTAAGCCAACCGTAAAACGCGTCATGTTTAATTTCGGAATGATGCGACCTGCAACAAAACGAGAAACAATAGACAATGACGAAAGAACGATCGTTGCCAGTGTTGCAGTCGAACGGTCAGTGCGCTCTTCAACAAGTTTGACGAGTTGCAAAGCGCCACCAACTTGAGCACCGAGGGCAAAGATGTAACCGAATGTGATTGATTTGAAAAACCGACTGCGCACTGCGTCGGTAAGCGGCATGCCTGAAATATTTGCGACATCACCTGGCGCCGCGCGCGCGCCGTCGGGCAA
>RFMT01000181.1 GCA_009927565.1 Acidimicrobiia bacterium | reverse complement strand
GCTGAAGGTGACGACGATTTCATTTGCTGTCTTGCCCTTCTTGACCGACTCAATTTTTTCGTATCCGGCGCTCGATGTGATGTTGAAACCTTGACCTGACTTCTTTTGAGCATTCCACATGCCTACGAAGTCTGCAAGACCAATTGTCTTTCCGTCGCTCCACTTTGCTTTCGGGTTAAGTGTGTAGGTGACGGTTTGTTTACCGTTTACACGACTTGCCTTGATGTCAAGTGCGTAGTTCTTGTCAATTTGAAGAACTGCGTTCTTGTCGAAATAGATGTAGCTCGGCAACATTGTGTTCATTACCTGGCTGCAGTTGAGGAGGTTTCCTTCAATTGCGCTGGTGTTGAAGTTCGGGCAGATGTCAACTTGAACAAAACGGAAAGTTCCGCCTTGCTTGAGATTGGCAACTGGAACTTCATTAATTTGACGCGAGCCACCGTCTTTGGCTGCACCGGCTTGCGTCGTCATACCGAACGGTGCGACAACGGCGCCAGCGATAGCCATGGCTATGACGCGCTTCATTAATTTCTTGTTCATTTATTTCCCCTCTAGGTGGTTTTCCAGGGCAATCGCCAAGGAGTTATTGCCTTTAAAACTAACAATGAAATAGCCGACTTGTTCACGTCAAATTAACTTCTGGTTCATCTGATTTGATGAACTGATAACCTTCGGAAGGCAAATTTTCGCTAATTCAATGGGTTTTAGAGGGGCGTTTGATGTTGGGCTATATCGCAAGACGATTCTTGAACTTTGTCGTCTTGGTGCTTATCGCCTCGTCAATGGGATACTTCCTGGCTTCAGTCGCGCTCAATCCCCGCGGCAACTATGAGGCCGCAAACCCGCCGATACCCAAAGAGTCAATCGATGCAGTTTTGAATCGTGGCAATGTAAACGACGAGGTTCCATTCACGACTCGTTATGTGAAGTGGGCTGGCAATGTTTTGCAAGGCGATTTCGGTGAAGACCTAGATCAGAATCGCGTCAACGAAGAATTTTCTCGCCGAGTTTGGGTGAGCCTTCGATTGCTGATGTTCGGCACTCTGCTTGGCGCAACAATTGGCGTGATCGTTGGTGTTGTCAGCGCGGTGCGACAGTACGAGTTCTTTGATCGCAGTACGAGTTTGTTTGCTTATTTCATTTTGTCGACACCGGTTTTCTTGCTGGCAATCTTGCTCAAGTTTCTCGGCATTAAATTCAACGATGCAATCGGCTCGACTTTTTTCTTCACACAGGGCGAATACACGCCCGGCTACGACGGGTCA
>RFMT01000056.1 GCA_009927565.1 Acidimicrobiia bacterium | reverse complement strand
GAGACCCTTGACAACTTCTTCAATCTGTAGTTTTGCATTGCCAATACGATCGCGGCAAAGTTCGATTAACTGAGAGGCGCGTTGCACGTGAGTGGCGAGTTTGTCGACGTCAACATCGTTATCTTCAAGTTCAGCGAGAATCGACTCAAGTTCTTCTAATGCTTGGGCGTAGCCAATATTTTCGTCATTCTTTGCTTTTGCCATTTGATTTTCCTTTCAATGAAACTTCTTGAACAGTGCTTGATGCAGAGCCATTAGCAAATGTCGTGACTAGTTTGTCACCTGTTTTCAATTTGGAGACGTCGCGCACCGTCTGACCATTCGCGCTGCGAGTGATACTCCAACCGCGAGCCATCGTGTTGACCGGGTCAAGAAGTCGCACGCGATCGGCCAAGGCATCTATTGAGCTTTTCTCGAGACGCAAGATTTCGACAGGGCGATGTCTAATTCGTTGCGAAGTCATCGCCAGCCGTTTGCCCGCACCAGCAAGGGCATCGAGAACTCTGCTGCTGATTTTGTTGGTGCGATCTGCAAGTCGACTCGTCGCAAATTCAAGTTCGCGAAGTGCAAATGTAGCTATGGCATCCCAAGCTTGTTCGGTTGATTCAATAAATTCACGAACAAGTTCGATAACAGCAGTTGCACATGCTGTCGGAGTTTTATGCGACAAGTGTGCGACTTCGTCCGCAACACTGACATCGATTTCATGTCCGATGCCTGTGAAAACCGGCAACCGACACTCGGCGATTGCTGTGGCGATTTCAAGGGAGTCAAAGGCGATTAAATCATTTTTTGAACCGCCGCCGCGCACGAGCATCAAGATGTCGAGATCGTCTCTCGAATCCATTTTTTTAAGAGCACTCACCACTGAACTAATAGATTCCTCACCCTGCATTCTTGCGTCATGCACAAGAATCGTGAATCCGATATTCGAGTCTTTAAAAGTTTTCAATACGTCGGCGTGAGCGGCGCTGCCGACACTGGTGATGATGCCAACTCGTAGGGGCACGAGTGCCAACTCAGCGGTGCGGTTGGCGTCATAAAGTTTTTTAAGTTTTAGCTGCTTGACGACGGCTTCGCGTTGAGCGATCAAGTCACCAAGAGTGAACCTCGGGTCAATTTTTGCGACCTTAAAACTGAACCTGCCATTGCCTGAGTAAAGGTCTGGCTCGCCAAAAACGCGAACTTTCAGTCCGTCTGCGAGTTGCAAACCGCTTTCAGCCAGTTTTGGCTTCATTGCCGAAAAGACGCCCTGCCAGATTGATGCACTCAAAACAGCTTTTTTGTCGCCATCGTTATCTACCAAAGTGAAATAAACATGGCCTGGAATCTTCAGTTCTTGAATTTCGCCGTGCAACCAAACGCCCTGACCAAAGTGTTTCTTTACGGCTTGATTAACGGTCTTTATGAATTCACTAACCGAAAAAGTGTCGTCTGGTGACAATACGCTTGAAGACTCGTGGAGCATCAACTAAACACTAGACGCAGGCTCGCTGTTTCGATTGCGGCATTAGCGGCATTTACAGCGCTGATCACCGCATGTTCCGAACCAGTTGTCATCGGCTCTTCAGACGACACAGTTGATGGTCAAGAGTCAACCGATAGCAGCCAAACCCAAGATTCATCGACAACGTCGACAACGAACGCAGTTTCATCCGAAGAAATTGTTTGGAGCAAATGTCTCGGTGACCCAGCTGGCAAGAGTGAGTGCGGTGAACTCGCCGTGCCGTTTGATTACGACGATCCAACAATTGGTTCATTCACGCTTTTTTTGACCAGACTGCCGGCAACTGACCTTGAAAACAAAATCGGTTCAATGCTGGTCAATCCAGGTGGTCCAGGTTTTGGCGGGTCGAGCGTTGCTCAAGACGCTGAGTATTACTTCAGTTCAGAATTGCTTAACCGCTTCGACGTCATCGGTTGGGATCCACGTGGCACCGGCAAGTCAACTCCGGCTGTCAACTGCATTGACGAATACGACGAATATTTTGGCATTGACTCAACACCAGAGACACCCGAAGAAAAACAGGCGATCATCGATTTGAGTCAAAAATTTAACGACGAATGCGTTAAGCGGAGTGGCGAGATTTTGCCTTATATCTCAACTCAAGCAACCGCGCGCGATATGGATTCAATTCGACGAGCGCTCGGTGAAGAAAAGATCACCTACTTTGGTTTTTCGTACGGTTCTGAACTTGGTGCTACTTGGGCGACGATGTTTCCAAATACCGTTCGGGC
>RFMT01000058.1 GCA_009927565.1 Acidimicrobiia bacterium | reverse complement strand
GAACGGTCTCGAACACCGTCGTGGGTTTAGGCCTACCGTGGGTTCAAATCCCACCCCTTCCGCCATTTTAAATAAGAAAATTAAAGTTGCGTCTAACCTGAATAATTAATGGTAAACACAACTATTTCGTTGGGCGATGTGCGCCAAGATTTAGCGCGAGCGCACAATCAAGCGATTGCAGCACTGTCTAGACCGGGCACTTGGTGGACAGGTGCGCAGCGTCGTGAACTTGCAATGACGGCGCAAATGGCGAACAACGAACGAGAACCTGTTGCGCCGTGGGTAGGGGTCTCAACGATTGCCAATAAGTTGCCCATGAGTCTGACGGCACCAAAGATTGCACACGATGCGATTATCGAATTTCTCGGCACGCGGCGACACTGACTCGTGAGTGGTATGAAAAAGTGACGGCTGAAATCAACCCACTCGCATTTATCGAACTGTGTGGCATCGCATGCACGATCGCGCCAGTGATGGCTTTTCGTCGGGCGCTTGGTTTGCCGGCGTTAGAAATCGGTTCAGCAGAGTCAGGTCAACCGAGTAACCAAAAACCCGAAAATATTGTCACAGCACAACTCAATTGGGTTCCAGTTGTTGGGCCGGCAGACCAAGACGCAGCAGTTGTGCAGGCATTTACTGCGGTGCCAGAAACCAATCGCATGATTTGGGCTATGGCTGACGCCCAATACATTCCGGATAAAGAAATGGTCGACCCAAATTGGACGAGGGGCACGCTTTCGCGAGTTCAGATGGAACTGATCGCTACACGTGTATCTCAACAGCGCGAGTGTTTCTATTGAACGACATCACACGCGAGCATGCTCAGTTGGAGCGGCAACGAACAAGGCATCGAAATTGAGTTGACAAGTGTGCGCGAAGCAACTGGTGGCGCAAACGTAAAGTTCGCACGCGAGCTTCTTGATTTTGCTACAGCTTCGACCGAACTTGATGATTCAGCTCTCTTTTCGGCGCGTGAAGCGTTAGTGAAAACCGCGGGCGTCGGTTTGACAATTGATGCTGCAGCAGTAATAGCAAATTTTGAAATGATGACCCGACTTGCTGATTCAACTGGTGCGCGAATGCCAGAAGAAGTTGTTGTGCAACGTCTTGGTGTTGCAACTGCAATGGGTGTTGATCAAGCGACTTCACGTCGCTAATTACCAAAAATTTTTGCTAGCAAACCTTGCCGACAGGTGGTGGAGTTAGATCAATTAGATATTTATCAACTGTGCTGACGACGCACTTGTTCAAGCCGTAGCCGGTGTGCTGATCGGCAGTAACTGTCAAAAAGACACCGTCTTCCAGCGCTTTTGCTGCGCTGCGTGATGATTCGATCGGTGTCGCAGCGTCACCGGTCGTGCCGATAACAACAATCGGACCAGCACCTTTGCCGGTGATTTCCAATCTTTGCACTTGCGGCACGGGCCACAGCGCGCACGAATATCCGTATGCGAAACTCCCTCCAAATCTTTTGGCGGCTTTCGTGAACACAGGTATTTGTTCGTCAACTGCAGCGATACTTGTCGGACCAGGATCATCTAGACATGAAATTGCCAAAAAGGCTTCGAGTTCGTTGCCGTAAGTGCCACCAGGTTTACGTTGGTAGTAGTCGTCGTAAAGTTTCAGCAACCCGGCGCCGTTGCCTTTAACAGCGTCAGCCAACGCACGTTCAAGTGATGGCCACAAGGTATCTGAATACATCGATTGTGCTAGCGCGGTATACATCACACCTTGAGTTACTGGTGTTCGATTTGCGGAAACGACGATCGGTGATTCGTCAACTTCAATGAGCAGTTCGTCGAGTGCAGCGGCCGAATTGCCGTTGCTGTGAAACGCACACGAGACGCGTTTTGAACAATCGGCTAGAAATGCATCGAGTTGTTTTTCGAAACCTTTTGCTTGTGCCAAACCTTGGTCAAGTGAAGTTGCATTTGGATCAGACGCACCATCAAAAACCGCT
>RFMT01000187.1 GCA_009927565.1 Acidimicrobiia bacterium | reverse complement strand
GCCAAAGAGTAAGTCGGCGTAGCCTTTAGGCGTGTCAGTCAGCCCGCCAGCCTGGTTAAAGTCGGTCGCCACGCGCGTTGAATCACGACTTAGTGAGTTTTTACAAGACGAGCAAGATCGTTGGTCGGCACTAGACGGCGACTTGAACGCTCCTCTCGGTGAGCTGACACGATTGGTTGCTGCTGGTGGTAAACGTCTTCGACCGGCTTTTTGCTATTTGGCATTTGTTGGTGTTGGCGGCGACGAAAATTCTAAACAGTTGCTTGATACACAAGCGGCGCTCGAACTGTTGCACGCATCGGCACTTTTGCACGACGACATTATCGATGGATCATCAACGCGACGCGGAGAGCCGACCTCGCACACTCGCTATATTGCGAAACACTTAGACAGTAAGTGGGCAGGTGAAGCACGACGCTTTGGCGAAGGTGCAGTTATTTTGATCGGAGATCTGGCGTTTGTCTACGCAGACAAGTTGATGACTGGTGCCAACTCAATGACTGCAAAGGTCTGGAATGAGATGCGAATCGAGGTGAATATTGGTCAATATCTCGACTTGCTTGGTTCGGCTCAGCGAGAGCGAAATCTAAACAAAGCCGAAAGAGTTTGTCGATATAAGAGTGGCAAATACACAGTTGAGAGACCATTGCATCTTGGTGCGACTCTTGCGGCACCAGAACAAGCAGATGTATTACTCCAACAACTATCTGATTTTGGTTTGCCACTGGGTGATGCGTTTCAAATGCGCGACGATGTGTTGGGTGCATTTGGTGATACTTCGTCAAGTCTCACTGGCAAACCGATTGGTGATGACTTACGTGAGGGCAAACCGACACCGTTATTGGCAATGGCATTTGAAAGTGCAACTGTCGCGCAACGTCAAGTTCTCGATCAAGTTGGCGCACCACAAATTAGTGCTCAAGATGTTTCTAACATTCAGCAGGTGATTATCGAAACTGGTGCACTTGACGCAATCGAAGCCAAGATTTTTTCACTTGTAGATCAATCAGTGATTGCTATTGGCAAGTCGTCGCTCGAGGAGACTTCGAGAAGTCGCTTAGTTGAACTCGCCGAATTCGTTGCGTCGCGCAAAAACTAGCCGCGACCAAAATAAAAATCTGCAGATAGTGTTTTTACCATGACCGTAACCGTACGTATCCCAACCACATTGCGACCACTTTCAGGTGGTGTC
>RFMT01000280.1 GCA_009927565.1 Acidimicrobiia bacterium | reverse complement strand
ACCTCTAGTTTTATAATCTCGCGCTTGTCACCAGTTTCTAATGTTGCTGAGCCAGACAAAACGAACATAAACATCAATTGATTTTGATGTTTGCTTTCGGCAAACACAGCTGGCTTCTTTGCACGAATAGTCATCGCGTTGGCATATCCAGAGGTTGCAAGATCAATGCCAGTGTTGCGAGCCTCGAAACCTGAATGTCGCCATTGCAGCCAAGGCGTTTGGTCAGCAACATGGCGAACAAAGCGTTGCCCTGAAAAGTCACGATCAGGTCGCGATGTTGGTGTCGGCAGAGTGATTGTGTGTTCTGCAAACGTTTCGTGCTCGGCAGGAGCGCCAATTTCAATGACTTCCAAGTTGTCTGAACTTTCGAGCACTCGGTGACGAATTTCGGGCGGTTGCAAGACACAATCACCAGCGTTCATGACAAAAGACTCGCCTTGGTCTTCGTAAACAACTCGTACCCAACCACTTTTGCAATAAATCATTTGAAATTTGATGCGGTGATAGTGCACGTAATCCGGCACTGGGCCACCGTTCGGAATATGAATGTGCGAAGCGATGAACGCACCGCCCAATCGACTGGGAATCAAATCTCGATAGCGCATGCCTGCTCGGCCAACTGTCCATGAGGCGTCACTCGATAAATGTGTGACAACGAGTGATTCTTTCAGTTCAGGCAAAACAACACTGGTGCTCGAGTTAACAATTTCAACAGTTGTGCCATTTGGTGCGTGCAAAGTTTGAGTCGCACGATTATTCGAACTCAAGCGAATGGTGATTTCTTTACCCGAACCGCCACTGCTCAAACGTAAGCGCACGCCATAACCACTGATGATCGCAGTATTGGGGTTATCTGCTGGGGTGATCATCTCGACTCGAAAACCCAGACTGTCAAGAAAAAAACTCAGAGTTTCATCTAAGTCGAGACATGGCACCACTACTTCGGCAACTTCTTGGGTCGCCACAGTTTGAGTCAAGTTCACATTCACCTGAATAACGCTACTTAACGAATTTCGCTACTCGCCAACTTGGCCATCGATTGCTTCGCGAAGCAAATCTGCATGACCATTGTGGCGCGCATACTCTTCGATCATGTGCACGAGAATCCAACGTAAAGATGGTGAATCGCCGTTTGGCCAGGTGCGCATTGCGAGTTGACCGAGGTCTCCATTTTTGAGAGCAGACGCAACATTGAGCCGTGACAACTCGCAAGCGTCATGCCATAGTTTTGCCAACTGCTCGGGTGAATCATTGGCTGCCGAGTTCCAGTCCCAGTCGCGATCTTGCGACCAGTCAACTTCACACCAAGGTGAAAGTTTTTCGCGACCGATCAACCAATCTGAAAACCAATGGTTTTCGACATACGCCATGTGTTTCAAAATTCCACCAAGAGTCATCGAAGAAGCAGCAATCTTCTTTCGTAAATCGGTTGAGCCCAACTTGCGACACTTCCATTCAAGAGTTGCGCGCTGAAACTCTAAAAAGCCAAGCAGGGTCGACAATTCATCGCTTGCGACCGGTGGCTCAGGTCGACCTTGGTCATCAATATTTGAGTTAGTCATGCGACTTCAGGCGTCAAATCGATAGACATTCGTATCGCGCGCAACAAAACCAATCCGCTGATACAGCCGATTTGCGGCTTCACGGATGGTCGCGAAGTTAAGTCGACGGTTTTTGCCCCGCGGCGCTTCGCTTCAGCGATTGCCGCCATATTCAGGGCCTCGCCTACGCCGTGACCACGCGCCGACGAGTCAACCACGACGTCTTCGATCCATGCACGCACGGCGGTCGGAATACGAAAAATTGCGAGAGTCAACAAGCCGACAATCTGGTTATCCACACGGGCAACAAACAACGAAGTTGAATCTGAGTTAACAATTTCAGCCAATTCGCTATTTGTCATCGGTTTTGCTGATGAAGACAGTTGTGGAATCAGGCGATGACACGCCGCCAGCAATTCTTCTGTCGCCTGGGTGGCGATTTCCACAGGCACCGATGAAGCCATGGCCATCAGCGTATCTGTATTGCACAGGTTGCCTGCGAAATTAGATAGCGTCATAGCAAATGTCCGCGATTGATCATGTTCGTTGGTTGTCGAAGCCGTCGCTCAAAAATCCAACATTGATCACTGCGTTCACCGGATGGAACGACGCAGCGGATGCAGCGTCAAACGCAGTTCGTAATTTGATTGAAGGTTGGGGTGCAACTGCTCTTGCCGAAATCGACCCAGAACCATTCACCGACTACGCAACGGTGAGACCACATGTTCGACTTAAAGATGGCGGGAAGCGCAATATTGTTTGGCCAACCGTCGGTTTATGGCATGTCAACGGCGCAGGCGGCGACATAATTTTGGCACTTGGACCAGAGCCAAGTTTGCGTTGGAAATTGTTCTCACAACAAATTATTTCAGTTGCCGAACACTTCAATTCATCGCTTTTATTGACACTTGGTTCATTGCTTGCCGATGTGCCACATAGTCGACCAGTGCAAATCATCGGTACGGCGACCGACGCTGATCTCATCGAGAGGTTCGATCTGCAAAGATCGCGCTACGAAGGGCCGGTGGGTATCGTCAGCGTTTTGCACGACACATTCGATGAGTCGTCGATCCCTTCAGCGTCACTCTGGGCCGCGGTGCCGGCGTATGCATCGCAAGTGCCGTCACCAAAAGCGTCGCTCGCACTTATGCGTCGTGCGTGCGAAATAATTGGTACTCCCGCACCACTTGCCACTGTCATGAACCTGATCGAGCGTTACGAAGAACAGATCGACTCACTAGTCAAAGATGATGAAGATCTAGTTGCCTATGTTGAAAGACTCGAGACGATGACCGACAACGGCATGAGTTTGGATGATGAAGTCGACGACAACCAACTTCAATTTGATTTTGCAGGCGACTCGGACGAGCCAGCCGACCCGAGCAACTTAATGGATGAAGTAGAGCAGTTTTTGCGTGAACAAAACGGCAACTAGTTAAGTCGTCAATTCGGCGACTTAGTAATCTTCCATTCCGCCGCCTGGCATTGCTGGAGCACTCTCTTCTGGTTTGTCGGCAATAACTGCCTCGGTTGTCAAGAACAGTGCGGCAATCGATGCAGCGTTCTGCAACGCAGAGCGCGTTACTTTTGCGGCATCAATAACGCCGAGTTTGACCAAGTCGGTGTACTCGCCAGTCGCTGCATTGAGGCCTTCATTGCCCTTCAAAGCTTTGACTTTTTCGACCACAACGCCGCCTTCAAGCCCAGCGTTTTCGGCAATTTGCTTGAGTGGAGCCGAAAGTGAACGCACAACCATGCGCGCACCTGTTGCCTCATCGCCACTGAGTGACGCCATTACTTTTTCGGCCGCATCTTGAGCGCGAAGCAAAGCGACGCCACCACCGGGCACTACACCTTCTTCGATTGCTGCCTTTGTTGTGCTGACAGCATCTTCGATGCGGTGCTTCTTTTCTTTGAGTTCGACTTCGGTCGCTGCACCAACTTTGAGAACTGCAACGCCACCCGACAACTTGGCAAGACGCTCTTGCAGTTTCTCGCGATCGTAGTCGCTGTCGGTGTTGTCGATTTCGGTCTTGATTTGACTGATGCGACCCTTGATGTCTGCGTCTGAGCCGGCACCTTCGATGATCGTCGTCTCGTCTTTTGTGATCACTACTTTCTTCGCACGGCCGAGCAGATCAAGAGTTGCGTTCTCAAGTTTGAGACCAACTTCTTCGCTGATTACTTGACCTCCAGTGAGAATTGCGATGTCTTGCAACATTGCCTTGCGTCGATCGCCGAAACCTGGCGCCTTAACGGCAACGCTCTTGAATGTGCCGCGAATTTGTTGACAACCAAAGTTGCAAGCGCTTCACCATCGACATCTTCAGCGATGATCACAAGTGGTCGACCACCCTGCATAACTTTTTCGAGGACTGGCAGCATGTCGCGCACTGCTGAAATCTTGTTTGAAACCAAAAGAATGTAGGCGTCGTCAATTGATGCCTCCATACGATCGGTGTCGGTTGCGAAATATGGAGAAATGTAACCCTTATCGAAGCGCATGCCTTCGACTAAATCCATTTCCATGCCAAATGTTTGGCTTTCTTCAACTGTAATTACACCGTCTTTGCCGACTTTGTCGATCGCCTCAGAAATCATCTGACCGATTTCGTTGTCGGCCGCTGAAATTGACGCAACTTGTGCGATCTGCTCTTTGCTGTCAACAACTTTTGCCAACGCCTTGATGCTTGCGACTGCAGCTTCTACAGCGGCCTCAATGCCACGCTTCATGCTCATCGGGTTCGCCCCAGCAGCGACATTGCGCAGACCTTCGTGAACCATGCTCCAAGCAAGAACTGTTGCAGTTGTCGTGCCGTCACCGGCTACGTCGTCTGTCTTTTTTGCTACTTCTTTAACCAATTCGGCGCCAATTCGCTCGTACGGGTCTTCGAGTTCGATTTCTTTGGCGATTGATACGCCGTCATTTGTGATTGTCGGTGCGCCCCACTTCTTGCTGAGCACAACATTGCGACCTTTTGGTCCGAGCGTGACACGCACGCGTCGGCGAGTGTGTTCATTCCGGTTTCGAGACCGCGGCGGCCTCTTCGTCGAATGCAATGATTTTGGCCATGATTTATTCCTCCGAATTTGTCTCAAAAAATTGAACTTTGAGAGTTAGCACTCTATCTAGGAGACTGCTAAATCAAAACCGAAAGCCTTCAGTTGGCTGATTTTCAGCCCCCAGCGACGGCAGGAATAATCGAAACTGTCTGACCACTGGTAACCACGGTCGCAAGGCCTTGCATGTAGCGCACATCGTCGTCAGCGACGAAAACGTTTACGAACTTATGCAAGTTGCCTTCACTGTCAAGCAAGCGATCAGAAAAACCAGGATGAGCCGCATTGAGACTAGCCAAAACTTCGGCCAGAGTTGAGCCTTCAACTTGCACAGTTGA
>RFMT01000170.1 GCA_009927565.1 Acidimicrobiia bacterium | reverse complement strand
ATTGCAAACTTAATCGCTAGGCGTTAAAAGCATCGCTATCGGGATACGGAAACCACTCTGGGTCTGGCTCGGCGGTAGGTGCAATCATCACCATCTTTGAGCGGCGAAATTGCTCGAGACCCTCTTGACCAAGTTCGCGACCAGCACCTGTGAATTTGCGACCACCAAATGGAATGGCGTCATTGTCGTTCAGCGGAGTGTTAACCCAAACAATGCCGCTCTCAATTTCGTTCACCGCACGAAAGGCTTCTGCCAAATTTTCAGTGTAAATGTTTGCCCCAAGGCCGAGTTTTGAGTCATTAGCAAGAGCGATTGCTTCGTCAAGATTACGAACTTTACAAACAGGTGCGAGTGGCCCGAAGCATTCGCCATGCATTATGTCGAACTCGGGCTTAACCTCGAGAACTGTCGGCTCAAAAAATGCGCCATCTGTCAGATGCTTGGGTCGTTTACCTCCAGTTACGATTCTTGCGCCTTGTTCGACGGCCCTAGCAACTATTTTCTCGACTCTGTCCCGCTCACGGGTTGAAGCCATTGGACCAATGTCAACTTTTTCGAGTCCATTGCCAACACGAAGTGCACGAGCTTGCTCTGAAAGTGCGGCTACGAATTTGTCATAAATTTCTTCGTGCACATAAAAGCGCTCAGCCGACGTACAGACTTGCCCGCAATTTAGAAATGCTGCAAATGCTGCACCCCGCGCGACGGCATCAAGTGGTGCCGATGGCATCACAATAAACGGGTCGTTACCCGATGCTTCGATCAGCGCTGGCTTGAAACGTGTAGCCGCAGATTTTGCGACTGCTTGGGCTGCGGGCACGCTGCCCGTGAATGCGACGCCGTGGGTGCCTTCGTGTGCAACTAAATATTGACCAACTTCTGCACCACCTGTCACGACTTGCACGAGACCCGCGGGTAGATGATCAAATGCCTGCATCACAGTGAGCAGAGTCAAAGGTGTGAGTTCTGATGGTTTGACGATCACGGCGTTGCCTGCGGCAAGAGCGGCGGCTGCTTGCCAACCAAAAAGAAGAACCGGAAAGTTGAACGGCACAATTGACACGATCGTGCCGAGTGGTTCTTTGATCACCATATGCAATTGACCGGCGATTGCTGGTCCTGCTATTCGTCCTTGGTCGTTGCGCGCGATTTCGGCGTAATAACGAAACGCCGATGCCGAAGCGCCGCCTTCCCAATTGCTTTCACGAAAGGGCTTGCCCATCTCGCGCGTCAAGACTTCGCCGGTTGTTGCGGTAATTGCCAACATTTTGTCTGCCACGCTGTGCAGTGCGCTTGCTCGATCGAGCGCACTCATAGACCGCCATTCGTGTTGTGCACGATTTGCATTTCGCACGGCCGAATCAATTTCGGTGTTTGTGGCGTGGGCGAATTCGCCGCATTGAATTGCCGTCGCCGGATCAATTACCGCTGTTCGAGGTCCACTGCCCGCAACATAATTGTTGTTAAGCCAATGAGTACCTGAAACTCTTTGCATCAATTCTTGAGTCGGAATGAGCGATTTATTCATACGAATAGGGTAGACCTGACCGAACTGAAGCGTCAGACCGCAAACATTTGCTGGATAACTAAGTGGAGCCCGAGGCGGGAATTGGACCCGCGACCTACGCATTACGAGTGCGTTGCTCTACCACTGAGC
>RFMT01000027.1 GCA_009927565.1 Acidimicrobiia bacterium | reverse complement strand
ATAGCTCAGTTGGTTAGAGCGCATCCCTGATAAGGATGAGGTCACAAGTTCGATTCTTGTTAGCCCCACCAGTGTTTGTTTAGTGTTTTGATTTCCAAGCAAGCTTTCTATATAGCGCCAACGGCAGCCTTCGAGCCAATTTCAAGGTAGACCAGATGTAACTGCGAATCAGTGTTGCAAAACTGATGTGATTTTTTTGATACAAAATCGATAACGCTTTCATTTCACCAAAATACATCGCGCTGATTTTGCTGCTTAGTCCGTCAGCACCAAATTCTGGTTTGTGAAGAATGGTCAAAGGTTTGTTGATTCGATTTACATTGCCAAATTCGCTGGCAATTTCCATCCACAATAAATAATCTTCTGACATACGCAGTTTTGAATCAAAGCGCAATGGGATGTTGCGACGAAGCATTACCGATGGCGTCGTGAATCGATTGCGCCTAAGTAGATCTTTGATCGTGAACCGCGAAAAGTTCTCGTCATCGTTATGTTTTTGGTCTTGGTTGACGATGCAATGCTGGGTGCCGCAGATTACTTCGCTTGAATTTGCTCTGAACCACTCGCGTTGTAGTTCAATTTTCTTGGGATGCCATGTGTCATCTGCGTCCAAAAATGCCAGGTAATCGCTTTTTGCTAAGTTCCACGCAATATTTCTGGATTGACCGGGACCAAGATTTTGATCGTTGACAATTATGCGAATTTGTGTGTGATTCGAGGCAAAATCGCGGACCACTTGCACAGTTTGATCATCGCTTCCGTCGTCGACAACGATAATTTCGTCTACCCGCGACGATTGGCTGAGCACAGATTCAATGGCCCGTATCACCAAGTTTTCTGAACGAAAAGTCGGAATTATCGCTGTAACGCTGAAATTCTCGGGAGACTTCACTTGAAGAAGCGTAACCAATTTATTTAGACCCCATAATGGATGTACCTATGAAACTATTGAGACGTGCTCTTCTTGCATTAAGTGTTGCTAGTGCTGTCGCCGGAGTTTTGCGATTTAAAGGTAAAGGTGTTGGTGCAATCAAACAAGGCGGCTGGCGAAAATTCACCGACAAGAAGTAATCGAAGATTCTGATGATCGGAATTTTTGGTGCTGGTGTTGTTGGTTCGAGAGTTGCTGAATCGCTATCGGTTGAATCGCAAACACCAATAGTTGTTTTCGACTCGTCACAGATTGTTGCTCAGCGACTGGTTCGTCGTCTAAGCGAGACCAACTCCCTGATCAAATCAGGCAGTCGAAGCGAATTGCATAGCGCAAAGGTTGTTGTTGTTGCTGGCCCATTACCTCACGCACCAGTTGCTAAAGAGTTTCTCGAGAATGGTGTTTCAGTAGTTTCAACGAGTGATGACATCTCCGATTGTTTAAATCTGCTGTCACTTTCAGATTTAGCGACCGAAAACAACGTGACATCGATAATTGGAGCAGCATCGTCGCCAGGCATGTCGGGTCTGTTGGTTCGTAATCTGAGCAAAGAATTTGATTTGGTCGATGAAGTACACATTGCGTTGCACGGTACGGGTGGCCCAGCATGTGCCCGCCAACATCATCGAGCCCTTTCTGGGCAGTCGATGGGTTGGCACGATGGCGAATGGTTGCGACGACCAGCCGGTAGTGGTCGCGAGTTGTGCTGGTTTCCAGAGCCGGTTGGTGCTTACGACTGTTATCGCGGAGAGCTTCCTGATCCGCTTTTAATTAAACGAGCATTTCCAGAGTTGGTTCGTGTGACTGCGCGTGTCTCGGCAACTCGACGTGATCGAGTTTTTTCGAGAATGCCAATGTTGATTCCACCACGTGCCGAGGGCGGAATGGGTGGTCTTCGTGTCGAGGTTCGGGGCACAAAAAACGATGAACGAGTTGTCGATGTAGTTGGTGTCGCTGAGCGGGTTGGTCAAGTAGCAGGAGTCGTGAGCGGGTGTGTTGCGCGATCAATCAGCATCGGTGAGATTTCTCAACCTGGCGCATTCGTATTGGGAGAACTGAGTTTGCCGAATGAAGTTCTTCTGAGTCGAGTTTTGGCTTGTGGGGTTCAGGCACATTCATTCGTTCGGGCTTGATTTAACTTAGTCATTCTCACCGATTCTCATATAGGTTATGAGTTATGTCGAGTGGGCATAAGCATCAAAAAGTCGAGAATTCGGATGTACACATTGAAGTCGCGCGAAGGTTCACTCAACACAACCAACGCTATTCGTCGAAGCGTCGCGCGATTGTGTCGATGCTTGAGACATCAGATCGACCGCTGACGATTTCAGAAATTTTGCAGCAAGCAAAAAGTTTTAAAGGCACAAGAAACGAAATAGCGCAAAGTTCACTTTATAGAAACCTTGTTGTACTTGAAGAAGTGGGTGCCGTACAACGTATTGTAAGCACTGACGACAACGGTCGTTATGAATTGAATGAAGAAATACTTGGACACCATCACCACATGTTGTGTTCTGTGTGTGGCGATGTGCGAGACGTGACAGTTCCTGCGCAACTCGAAGATGAACTAGACGATGCACTAACCAAACTTGCCAAACGCCTCGGATTCAAACTTGATCAGCATCGACTCGACTTGATTGGCCGATGCAAAAAATGTGCGTGATTTAGTTTTTGTTTAGTTTTGCGATTTGCTCGCTAAGTTGATCAAGTTGTTCACGCAATTCGTCAGAAGTGACTACGTTTGCAAGCGCCAGTTGCAAACTTGCGATTTCACGGGCGAGAAACTCAGCGTCGTTTTGAGTGCGAGTTGCGACATTGCGGTCAACTTGTGCTTGTTCTCGGTCTCGGCTCTCCTGTCGATTGTGTGCCAACAGAATCAATGGTGCTGCGTAGGCGGCTTGAATTGAAAACATCAGGTTCAGCAAGATGAACGGGTACTTATCCCATTGAAGTGAAATAAACACAATATTGGCGCCAACCCAAAGGAGTACCAAGATCGTCTGAATGATCAAGAATCGTGCCGTGCCCATGACGCGAGCAACATTTTCGGCAAACTGACCGAACGCCGATCGATTGTATTGAACACCAATTTTTGGTTGGCTACGTGGGCGACCAAGATCTTCGCTGCGTCTCATTTGCGTCTCCAATCAGCCGGCAAAGCATTGTCGAGAACGTCGTCAACAGTTACAGCACCAAGCAGGCGACCATTTGAGTCGCAGACTCCGACGGCCAACATGTTGTATGAAGCCAAACGTTTTGCAACATCTCGGTCGGTGAGCATCGGGTCAATAGTTGGTTCGTTATCCAAGCATTGTTTGAGCGACAAGCTTGGTCGCTCGCGCAGTAATCGCTGAAAATGTACGACGCCGAGGTATGTACCGGTCGGCGGATAGTGCGGTGCATGGGCCACAAAAACTTGAGCTGCAATCGACACAAGCCGTTCGGGGTCGCGAATATGAGCAAGCGCTTCGGCAACGGTTGCGTCTGGGCCAAGCACGATGATGTCAGGGGTCATCAACGACCCCGCAGTGCCGGCGGGGTATGACAACAATTGACGCATCGTTTCGGCGTCTTCGTCGTCCATTGCGTCGAGAACTTTGGTGCGCTGGTCAATGCCCATTTGGCCGAGCAAGTCGGCGAGGTCGTCGTATTCCATTTCGTCGAACACGCTCGTCAATCTCTCCATGTCGAGATTTTCGATCAGGCGCAATTGTTCGTCTTCTGGTAATTCTTCAAGAACATCGGCCAGGCGCTCGTCGTCCATTGCATCTGCAAGTTGACGACGCTGTTCGGTTGGTAGGGCATGAATGATTGTTGCAACATCACTTGGGTGCATGTCGCGAAGTCGAGCCGCTTCGGCAGCAATTGCAGTGGATGGTGCAAACAAATCGTTTACTTCTTGCCAGTCAACCAAGCGATGACCTGCGCGACCGCTAAGTAAACCTCGCTTGGATAGTCGAACTTTAGAAATTTGCCAAGATGATGTCTTGCCAGTGTGATGAACCAAAGCGACATCGCTGACGATTTCATCGCCGCGTTTCTTATCCAAAATATCTTTGCCTAAAAGTTGTTCACCAGTTCGCGTGCGAAAAGGAGTGAGGTTGATGTCCCACGACTTGAGTTGTGCGCCAGCGTTGTCAAGAGTGCTGATTCGAGTTGCACTAATAAAGATTCGACGGCGCTGGCTTGTGGCAACGAACCCCAACACTTTTGGCGCTTCTGTGCCACGGCCAGGAACGACAATTATGTCGTTTATCTTGCCGATGGCTTGACCGCCGGCATCAAGCA
>RFMT01000059.1 GCA_009927565.1 Acidimicrobiia bacterium | reverse complement strand
GCCGACGATTGCAATTGTTTGCAGGCGAACGCGCTCGACTGGCACGCCGACATGCGCTGCCGAACGATCGCCGAGTGCCATGAGGTCAAGTGTGCGTGCAAATTTTGTGCTGAGTGCGATGCCAATAATGGCAAGTGGCAAGACCACGGCCACTGCTCGCCACGTCGCGAGGCCCAAAGAGCCCAGACTCCAAAACGTGACGGTGCGAATTTGATCGTCATCGGCGATGAAAACGGCAAGGCCAATTAATGCACCCGATAACGCGTTGATCGCGATGCCGGTCAAAATGAGTGTGACGACATCTGTTTTGCCGTCAACGCGAGATAAGCCGTAGACAATTGCAGTTGCGAGAGTGCCACCGATGAATGCAAAAATTTGAACACCAAGTGTGATTTTGCTCAGACCAAGCGTGATCGCGATAACCGCACCAACAGCTGCGCCACCAGAGACGCCGACGGTCGCTGGCTCGGCAAGCGGATTTCGAAAGACACCTTGCATTACGACGCCCGCAACAGCAAGTGAGGCGCCGACGACGATCGCCAAGGCGACACGTGGAAGTCGAACATTCCAAAAGACGGCGTGACTAATTGAGTTTGCATCAGAAGTTTCTGCAGGGCCTTGAAACAAAACCGTGAATACTTCGCCAAATCTAATTGTGTATGCACCAGTTGTTAGCGCGTTAAACACGACGATCACGAGCGCGATCGAGAGAACGATTGCAACTGTTCTTGAATTAAGTCGGCGCAATTCGCTCATCTGTTAGGGCTCATTTTTCTGTCGTCAAGATTTTGAAGGCTTGCGCCAAGCGAATGATTAGTTCGCCGGTACGTGGCCCAAAAGAGAATAACAAGTCATCATCAATTGAAACCACTGAGCGTGTTTTTGCTGCAGGTGTTTGAGCGATGCCAGGTAGGTCGAGGAGGCCATCGATGCCACCTACCGACGCGAGACCGCGAGTCGTAACGACGATGATTTCGGGGTTGGCGTTGACGATTGCTTCACTAGTTAGCGGGGTGAAGGCAGCAAGTTTTAAGTCTGTGCCTACATCGATGCCGCCAGCAGAACGGATCATTTCATCAGCGCCAGATTCTTTGCCGCCAAGCAAAAATACCGATGCCGTGCCACGAACATAAATGAATGCAACCCGCGGGCTTGCAGTTGAAGAGTCGCGAGTATTGAGTGCCTGGTTGATGTCATTTTGAGTCGTGTCCAGAAGTTTCGTGCCGAAGGTGTCAGCACCGAGTGCGTCGGCGATCAATTTGATACGTGGAGCAATATCTGAGAGTTTCCAAACTTCTGGGGCGAGCACGATTGGCACACCTGCGCCACGCAATTGTTGAATCGCTTCTGGTGGACCCGAACGCGTATCGCCGATAACAAGTGTCGGTTTGAGTTCGAGCACGCTTTCGGCACTGATGTCATGGCCGCTGCTGACTTTTGGAATTGATTCGAGCGCAGTGAGTGTTGTTGTCGCGTCGCGACCGATGATCTTGTCGGCAAAACCAAGAGAGATAACTATTTCGGCGATCGCTTCGTTGAGCACGATAATGCGGGAAGAATCAGTGACTGTTACTTCGACATCGTCGGCTGATGTCACCGTTGATGGCAAAACTGATTTGCCATCGCCAATGATTGGCAGATCAAAGTCTTGGGCTGAAATCAAGACAGGTCGAATCTCGGCGAATGGCTGTGATGTTTCAGATGCTGATGCGCCATTTGACGAAACTGTTTGTGAGGTTGTAGTCGGTGTTACAGAGGTTGATGAGCATGCCGAAATCGACACAATGAAAACGGCTGTGGTCAAGAGAGAAATCTTTGTGTTTCGTGTGACCATAGCCATTTCAATCTACTAGTGACAGTCAGATTGGTAGAATTCTCAGAGTGAAATTTTCAGGCTTTGTGATGTCGGCTTTGATGTCAACGATGGCAATTGCAAGTTGCTCGAATGATCAATCGTTCAGTGAGACTTTTGTTACGACAACAAGTGACACGGCTACAGAAGTTGCATCAACTGTCGCGCCGACGGTGGTCGTAACAACGGTTGCTGCTTCGGCATCAAGTTCAACGACGACAAGTGTGGTAGTCAGCACGACGAGCGTGGCAACCTCAGGTTCGACAAGAGCGCCGAATTCGAGCGTCGCCAGTGGCGCACCGACAACAACTGTCGCATCAACTAGCCGACCAAAACTTTCGGTGAGTCAAACAAACAATTTG
>RFMT01000247.1 GCA_009927565.1 Acidimicrobiia bacterium | reverse complement strand
GGTTAATTAGGGTGCGTGGGCGGCGCGGGAGGCGGCGTGGATGTGGTCGACGGTGAGACCGCAACATCCGCCAATAACTTGGGCGCCGTGTTTGAACCACTCGGCAAAAAATGTTTCGAGGCGTTCGGGCGAGATCACGTCGACGAACCGCCAGTCGGGCATTTCGAAAAATCCTGAGTCTGGGTATGCCGACAATGGGCCCGCAAAGTTTTTACGCAGCGCGTCGAGCGCATCGCTGATCAGTTCGGCTCCAGTGTGCATCACACCAGCGACGTCAACTCCGGATTTCGGAATGAGTTTGGTGATTTCGCCTAGCGCAATTTCTTGGTGCTGATCAAAACTGATGACTCGGCCGTCTGGCGCTCGGCGCGCACTCATGCCGAACCAAACTGGTAGCCCGGTTTCAAGTGCGGCGTTCAGTGCAAGTGGCACACGATTTGGTTCGTACATCATTTCGAGCATGATGTGGTCGACACCAGAAGATTTCAAAATGTTGGCGAGTTCGCCAAACGCGTGCGCCAATTCGTCATTCGAAGGTACGCGATCTTGGTCGACTTTTGCCGTGCCAGCAGCAACGGGCACCATGTGCGAGAGCGAACCAGCAACGGCAATCTTGCGACTCGGCCATTTGGCGGTGGCCAATTCGCGCGCGCGTAATGCCGCCTCGACTGCGATGCGGTTGATTTCTTCGACACGGTCAGCAAAACCCGCCGGCGTGAGCATCAAACGCGAAGACGCGAAAGTATTTGCAGTGATCACATCGGCACCAGCACATGTAATCAAGATGCACTTGCGTTAGTAACTCGCTGTTGTTCAGTGATGCCGGTCCGCACCATGCTGACGGATCCATTTGCGCACCACGCCGCTGCAGTTCTGTACCAGTTGCACCATCGAGCACAATTATCTCGCCTGCGTCGAGGCGTCGCTTTATATCTAGGTAACTCATGGTGACTCAGACTAACTCTTTTCAGTCACCAGGATTAAATTGCTCGCGAAACCAAGACTATTTTTTGAGACTTATTTTTAAGACGTTGAATTTCTGATAGGTACACCTGACAGTTTTTTAACAGGTGTCCCTCACATCGCGGTGATAACAAACACCAATTTTTTCGAGCCTCATTGTTGATCGAACTGTACTGTTCACGGTGTAAGCAACATTCAACAAAAAAATTGGAGAAATTATGAAACGTAGAACTTTAGATCTTTCGATGAGTGTTGGAGGAACCCTTCTTGCGGGTCTCGCAGTAGTGCTTGGTTTCTTGTTTCAAGCCAATGCAGATTTCGCGACAACTTAAGTTCGCGATCAATTAAGCGAACAACAAATTAGTTTTCCACCGCTTGAAGCTTTGTCGGAAAAAGAGGTTGGTGTTGCATGCCTTGTCGAATTTGCGGGCACAACTTTAGATAGCGGTAAAAAGTCTGAGTGTTACGCCAATGAATACATCGGCAGTCACCTCAAGGGCATAGGTGGCGGCGAGACATACGCAACACTTGGCACACCACAGCGTGAGCTTCAGGCAAAAGTTGCCGACGCGAAGAAGGCGAACGATCCGAATTTGGCAACTTTAGAAGCCGATCTCGCCAAGGTCAATGGCCAGCGCGAGACGATGTTCAAAGGCGAAACATTGCGCGGCTTGTTGTTGACGACATATGGCTTCAGCGTGCTGGGTGAAAAAGCAGAGTTGGCCGCACTGGTTGCATTTTTCGCTGCGGCCATTGTGATTCTTGCTTCGATTGCTGGGTTCGCCCATGCGTTATCAACACCAAGAAACCAAAAAATCTAATTAAACCAAACGAACGGAGAACAAAATGAGCAAAGTGCATAAAATTGTCGTCGGAGTCGACGGCTCTGAGAGTTCGATTACAGCTTTGCGCTGGTCGCTCGGTGAGGCGAGGCTTCGAGGTAGCGAAGTCGAAGTTATTCATACGTGGAGTTTGACGCCGATGGTTGATCCGATGGGTTTTGCCTCGTATGTGCCAGTTGAAGAAATTGCAAACGCAGCCAAAAGTCTTGTTGAAGACGTGATGAAACGTGTTGAAGAGTTTGTCGGTAAGACAAAAGTCTCGACAAAAATCACGCGGGGCCCAGCTGCGGCGACATTGCTTGAAGCGGCAAAAGATGCTGAGCTACTTGTAGTTGGTCGTCGAGGTCACGGTGGATTCATGGGTTTGCTACTTGGCTCGGTTGCTGAGCAAGCCGCTCATCATGCGCCGTGCCCAGTTGTCATTGTTTCGGACGAAAAGTAAGTTCGCGCCGAGATGGATATCAAAGACAAATTTGTAGTCGCCGCAGTAACTCATGATCAGACTCGCATCTGGGCGACAGATGCGAAGCGTGGTGATTTGCCTACCGTTGTCGCGCGACCGAGCCTTGAGCATGTGCACCATCACATGAGACAAGGGCAAGGTTCTCACGGCCACGAATCAAATCGTTTTGAACAGCCGTATTACGAAGGAATTTCGAAGGCGCTTGAACCTGCAAGTCAGATTTTGATTGTGGGTCATGGCAAAGGCAGGGCCAATTCGATGTTTCGATTCTTTCAACACATGGAGCGTCATCATGCAAAGACAGCACTAAAGATCGTCGGTGCGATTGATCTAAATCTGCCGGCTCTTAGCGAGCCGCAAATACTTGCCGCCGCGCGAGAGTGGTATAAGCAACACCGCGAACTCTAATCAGTTATAACTGCCGAGTCGGCAGTTATCGGGGTGACGCGCGTAAGTTCAAGGGTTTAAGATAACTAAATGGTGATTGACGAATTGAGGGCTGCGCTTGGAGAAAAAGTGTCGGTCAACGAAACGATTCGTGAACATCACTCGAAAGACGAAAGTTTTCATACGCCTAATTTGCCCGAGGCAGTTGTCTTCGCCACGTGTACTGAAGATGTAGCAACAACATTGAAGATTTGCAACGAGTATCGAACACCAGTTGTTGCATGGGGTGCAGGCACTTCGCTTGAGGGCAACAGCACGCCAGTGCGTGGCGGCGTATCGCTTGACCTCTCGCAGATGGACAAAATTTTGCGCGTCAGCAGCGAAGATTTAGATTGCACGATTCAGCCCGGCGTACGGCGCAAACAATTGAACGAGTATCTCTCGCGTTATGGTTTGTTTTTCCCGGTTGATCCGGGTGCTGATGCAACTTTGGGTGGCATGGCATCGACTGGGGCGTCGGGCACGACGACAGTTAAATACGGCGCAATGAAACAACTTGTGATGAGCCTCACTGTCGTGACTGCCAACGGCGAGATAATTACAACGTCGCGCCGAGCGCGAAAAACATCAGCGGGCTATGACTTGACGCATTTGTTCGTCGGCTCAGAGGGAACTCTCGGTGTGATCACTGAGTTGACTCTGCGCGTGTTTGGAATCCCCGAGGTGATTGCTGCGGCGACAATGCAGTTTGACAGTGTGCGCGAAGCAATCGACGGAGTAATAGAAGCGATTCAACTAAATGTTGGCGTGGCTCGTATCGAGTTAGTTGACCGCGAGGCCGTTGTTGCGGTCAATCGATATTCGGGCACAGATTTGCCGCACAAAGATTTGTTATTGCTTGAGTTTCATGGCTCGGCCGAATCGACGGCGATAGATATTGCCGCGGCGCGCGAAGTGCTTGAGCGTCACGGGGGTCAAGGCTTTAAACAAACAACTGACGAAGCCGAGCGAAGAAAATTATGGCAAGCACGACACGATGCTGGTTTGGCGTGTCGCGCACATCAAATCGGTGGGCGAATTTTTTCGACCGATGTATGTGTGCCGATTTCGCGTTTGTCTGAGTGCATTGAGCAGACACAAAAAGATTTAGCAGCATCAAAAATTTATGGGCCATTAGTTGGTCATGTTGGTGATGGAAACTTTCATGTTTTGTTGACGGCAGACCCGAACGATCATGAGGCGATCGAACGTCTTGAACAATTTCATACACGTTTGGTGCAGCGTGCACTAAGTCTTGAAGGCACATGCACTGGCGAACACGGAATCGGCGTTGGCAAAATTGACTATTTGATGACTGAACTCGGCGCAGAGGCCGTGAATGTAATGGCAATGATCAAGGCAGCGCTTGACCCCAATTGCATTATGAACCCAGGCAAAGTTATAGCCGAAACTGTCAGCTAAAAGAAGGGTCGTAGAGTAGAGGTATGAGCAAAACAGATTTCGTGATGTACAGCACACAGTGGTGCGGTTACTGCAAGCGACTGAAGTCAATGTTGAATGCGGATGGAATCACGTTCACTGAAATTGATCTCGAGCAAGATCCTGAAGCAGCGGCAATTGTTGAGCGAGTCAATAACGGCAACCAGACTGTGCCGACACTTGTATTTTCTGACGGTGAGGCGATGACTAATCCATCGGTGGCAAAAGTTAAAGAGAAGTTGAGCGCGCTCGCAGCCAGTTAGGTTGTTGCGCGATTGAGCTCTTGAAAAATTTGTCGAGTTAGTTTCTGCGGGGGCCAGGGATAACGACTGGGCCGGTGTCGTCATTTACTCGAATAACGTCAATTTTGTGTTCATAAATTGAACTCAACGTCTCTGGTGTGAGAGTTTCACGTGGGGTACCCGAAGCGACGTGTCGACCGTTCTGAAGCAAAATCACGCGATCAGCAAACGACATTGCAACATTGAGGTCGTGAAACACCGCGATCACGGTGCGACCCTCTTCGACGAGTGATCGCACGATTTGCATGAGTTTTTCTTGTTGACCAATATCTAGAACTGCAGTTGGCTCGTCGAGCAACAACAACTGAGTGTCTTGGGCGAGAATTCGCGCCATTGAAACTCGGGCTTGCTCGCCAATTGAAAGAGTGCGGTATAAACGATTGCGCATTTCAGCGACGCCGAGACGTTGCATTGCGTTTTCGACGAGGTCTTCGTCTTTTGTGCCAAGTTTTGGCCCGCGACCCATTTCGACTACTTCGGCAACCGTATAAGGAAACGAAACTGTGACGCGTTGCGGCAGAACCGCACGCAATCTAGCCAATTCGCGATTGGTGACTTCGGTGACTGGTTTATCGCCAAAGAAGACACTGCCAGTTTCTGATTGCAAGTCGCCAGCCAAAACACTGAGCAACGTCGACTTGCCCGCACCATTAGGGCCAAGAATTGCGACGAGTTCGCCCTTGTTGGCGTGCAGCGAAATATCGCACAAAATTTCTTTGCGCGAGCGAACGACTGAAATATTCTCGCATTTGATCACTGGAGTTTTCTCGTGATGCATGTCGCGACTCACGACCAGGTGCTTTCACTTGTGCGCATTTTGCGCAGTAGCCACAAAAAGAAGGGCGCGCCGATTAGCGCTGTTAGAACGCCGAGTGGCAGTTCGGCTGGTGCGAGCAATGTTCGTGCCGCGAGGTCGGCGAGCAAAGTAACAATTGCACCGAGTAGAGCTGATGA
>RFMT01000420.1 GCA_009927565.1 Acidimicrobiia bacterium | reverse complement strand
TGATACGAATCGGGGTTAACTTCACCAATCGGGTTTGGTCCGTTGCGCAAATAACGACCCGTCAACTCGTCTGGCAATTTGCCCGTCACTTGCAAATCAAAGGCAGTTGTTTCAACATCGACAGGCGCCAAGTTGCCAGCCAAAAAAGGATTGCTCGATTTTCGTAAGGCCGCCGCGTTCGCCATATCTGAAACGCTAACAGTTCTGCCGTAGCGTAAGAACCTATGTGGGGCACGCCAGACATGGTTTCGAAACTTGAACATGTTCTTGTGCGCACCCCAACAACTGTTGGCAATTTCGTTACCGATGCCCAGTGGCGCGAACCCGACCGCAATTCACTCGTGCGCGAACACAACGAATTTGTGCAGTTGTTGGAAAAACTCGGATGCAAAGTTCACATAGCCAGCGCCGTCGATGGCCTGGTCGATGCTGTCTACATGCACGACCCGATGATCATGACACCACATGGCGCAATTTTGTTGCAAATGGGTAAGCCTGTTCGCCAACCAGAACCAGCCCAAATTCGCAAAGACCTCGAGCGCATTGGCGTGCCTATCTTGGGTGAACTCACCGGGTCGGCAATCGCTGACGGTGGCGACAAAGTCTGGCTTGACGCAAAAACACTTTTAATCGGCCATGGTTATCGAACTAACGGCGAAGGCATCGCGCAAATCAAAAGAATGCTCGCGCCATTTGGTGTTGAAGTTCATGCCTTTGACTTGCCACACTTCCAAGGACCTAGCGCAGTATTGCATTTGATGTCGGTGCTGTCTCCGATCAGTCATTCGCGAGCAGTCGTCTATGAACCGCTCGCACCAATTCGCTTGCTCGAGTTTCTTCGGTCGCGAAATATTTCTTGGCTCACAGTTAACGACACCGAAGTTCATACTCAAGGTGCAAATATCTTGACTATTGCGCCCGATGTCGTTGTTTTAGCTGCCGGCAACCCAGAAATAGAAGGCAAACTTCGTGAGTCTGGCGTGACCGTGCACATTTTCAACGGCGAAAATGTAGCGGTCAAAGGTGACGGTGGGCCAACGTGCCTGACTGCGCCGTTGTTGCGCCGCTAACCGCGCGCGACTTGGGCTTGATCTCGCGCAAACTCGCGCGAATTGTTGCAAACTAACGCAGGTGCGCGATTTCGTTTAACGAACCGACCGATCGTAAACCGTTTTTTGAAGCCACGACTCGATGAATCGAAGTGTATTGCGGATAAAAAAATCCGCGTTCAGTTGTGATGCCCAAAATGTGTGCCAGATACTGATTAATCACGCCACCGTGACAAGTCACGACTATTCGCTGCGAGGCATGTTGACTAATCAACTGCTCAAGGCTCGAAATAACTCGATTGCGAAAACTCTCAAGCGTGTCTGAATCTGAATGCCACTCGCCCGCAAGAAGTTTTTGCCACCTTTCGTCATTGGCTGCACGCAATTCTTCGATCGGTATGTACTCGTTCGAGAGTCGATCGTATTCGGCAACTTCGTCAACTATTGAAATCGGTAAACCAATCGTCTGAGCCAAAGGCTCGGCGGTCTGAATTGCACGCTTCATCGGACTCGAATAGATCGCCGCAATTTTTTCGGAGGCTAAATAGTTCGCAAGCCGAGACGCCTGATCAACGCCTTCGGGCGAAAGTTCGGGGTCAGCCGGACCTTCAACTACTTCTCGGCGCAACGGCAAACCGTGCCGAACAAGTATCAACTCCATTTGTTAAATCAATTTAGCAAGATCCAGTTCGTGAAATGCTCGCTCGAAGCGAGAATTCATCGTTTCTACGAGCGCCCGCGATCGGGGCTCGTTGAGATCCATGCCACGACTCGCAACAACTGGATAAACCAAACAAAACAACGCGGTGCCACGATATTGCAACCACAATCGATCTCGGTCAATGTCGGTCACACCATTCGCACGCAAACCTTCGAGCCATCGTTCGAACAACTCTTGCTCATATTTGCTGGCGTCATCAGGTGTCAGACTTTGCGTCAAGAAGTACGCCAGGTCGTAGGCCCCCGAACCAGTGCCGATTAATTGGAAATCGTAAAGAATGAACTCGTTGTTCTTGGTAAACATCATGTTGTCTGCACGAAAGTCGCCGTGAGCGAGCGTCGTCACGCCATCCATCAGCGACGACATCAAACCGCCAATCGCCGGAGCGAATTTTTCACCAACTTCCATGATCGACTCGGTGAGATCAAGCTCTTTTTTCACTTTCTCCCATCCCTCTGCAAAAACCACCGGCAACACCGCGGGATAAATCGGATCACTAAACGGAATTGTTGTGCCGTCAGCCGCCAAACCATCAGCACGCCCCCACCACTTGGCGTGAATTTTTGCTAGAGCATCAACGGCGCGGCGCGCATCGTCAATTGTTATACCAACCGTCTGATCAATGATGCGATGACCCGCAAGATCTTCAAGCACCATCGCAAACTGGCTCGTTTCTTCGTTGATTGCGCCAAAAAATGACTTTGGAGTAATCACAGGACATTCTTTAGCCAAAGTTTTGAAGAATCGAACTTCGCGAATGTACATTCGCAGAATTGTCGACGTAAAAACCGCAGCCTCGTCGAGCGCCGGCATCTTAACGATGACACTCTCAGGGCAATTATTGCCGGTCAATTTCGCGCGATAGACCGCGCTGGCCACACCGACACCAACCCCAATTATGCCGATATCAGCAGTTTTAATATCAAGCCCCGTGGCATCAGCAAGCCACTGAGCATTTACGTCGTTGATCGACCCAGGTATTGCAACACTCATTTCGACCCCCAATCGAATTAAGTTCTCTCAAACTTAACCCAATTAGCGAGCTCTCTTTTAATCGCACGAAATCGAATCAATACCGACGCACGACCGACCTTTATGGGCAGTAAATCTTGCCTTTTGATTTAAATTTTTTGACTTTGCCAAGCTGTGATTCTGTTGTGCCGACAAGAGTTTTTACATCGACGTCACAAAAAATTGCGTCGGTTAAATTTGCGCCAGCCATGTTGGCGCCAGTCATATTCGCGGCCGTAAAGTCGACACCCGTGAGATTTGCGCCTGAGAAATTTACATTCGCCAAATCAGCCCGAATGAATAACGACTTCGCCAAGTTCGCCCCAGCGAAACTTGCACCCGTCAAACTCGCCACACTGAAGTTCTGAAAATCAAGTTGCAGTCTAGAAAAGTCGACCCCAACCAGATTTGCAAACTGGCATTGTGTCAGTTTCACGCACAACGTGTCGAGGACCGTAGTTGTCGTTGGCGGCAAAGTGGTGGTGGTCGTGGTTGTCGTAGTGGTTGTCGTAGTCGTAGTCGTTGTTTCAATCGAGGTCTCAGTCGTCGTAGTTGCTGGCTCATCATCATCAGCAGTAGTTTCTGTCACTTCTGGCCCTGACACGTCTGGAGCGACGGAAGTCTCAGTTGGGTATTGCGACGCTGATTGCGCACCACAGCCCGAGACAACCACAAACAGAAATGTTGCTGAAATTCTGGCTAGTTTCACGCATTTAACCTTAGTGGCGCGTGACCCGCAGAAAAGTGAGGCACACTAGACAGAGATGTTTACGACAATATTTTCAATCGTGTTTTCTGCAAAGCAAGCCGATGAAGCGTCTGGTTTCACAAGATTTTTGACGCGACCAGTAATCGCAACTCTCGTAGTTGTCGGATGTTTCATTTTTACGCGCATTTCATACGCAATTCTGCGCGCAACTGTCAGGCGCATCGCCGACCGCACGTCGGCTAACGCCGCAAACTGGTGGCGCAACAGTGTGCGTCGTGTTGGTGCCGAAACGGTCGAAGGTAGCGAGCACCGTCGCCGTCAGCGAATTGATGCAGCAACTCGAATGTTGCACCACTTTGTGAGCCTCGGTGCATGGATCATTGCACTTATTGCGGTTTTTAATATTCTCGATCTAAACGCCGCCTTCTTTTTGTCGAGCGCCGGCTTTCTTGGCGCGGGTCTCGCCGTCGGTGGTCAACATCGAGTCAATGATTATTTAACTGGTCTCGCGGTTTTGCTCGAAGATCGCTACGGCGTTGGCGATGAAATTGAAGCAGAACTCGGCTGGCAAAAACCGGTCCACGGTTTTGTCGAACACGTCGGCATGGTGACAACTCGTTTACGCGATGGCGTGAGTACCGTTCATATTCCGCATAGTGCTCTATCAAGTGTTCGCAACCTCAGCCAAGAACCAGTAACCACAAAACTTGAGATGAACATTTCATCTAGTGGTGCAAGTTTCAATACGGTTTCAAACACAATGCGCGATCTTGCCGGCACAAAAGGACTCACAACGGTTCTGTTCGTCGATGATATACAAGCTGCTGGCGATAACGAACGTGTCGAATTAAATGTCAGAACTTCTCGCCCACTTTCTGATCACGAACGCGAGTTACTGGTGCAACGCGCATCAGAAGTTCTGTCCAAAGAAAAGTAGCCGGCAAGAACGCAGCGTTAAGTGCTTCGCCGACTGTTCGTCTTAGTCATTGCGAGCTTCATCGCTATGACTTCAGTTGCCAATGCCACTTCTGACGACTCTTCTGGCAAACGCGAGCTGAAGTATGTTTTTCCATTTTCGAAGGTTCCGGTGACATATTCACGAGATCATTTGAACTACCCCGCAACCGATGTACACGGCTGTTATGCACGGGTACTTGCACCAACCTCTGGGGTTGTGTTCGATGTTGAGACAACAGATTTGTGGTTAAAGGAAGTTGACGCCCCTGGCACTCGTGGCGGACTTACGATCACGATTCACGGCGACGACCGTGTTCGATATTTTTTTGCACACCTTGGTCGCGTCAAAGTCAAACGCGGCGAACGGGTCGAACCAGGTCAGTGGATTGGCGTTATGGGTTCATCGGGTAACGCCCGCATCACCAAGTGCCACACACATCTCGGCATGTCACGAATTTGCCCTCGAAGCGAATACAAAGTTCTGCAAGGTGAGATTTGGCCATGGAAGTTTTTAGATGCCTGGCGTAAAGGCATCAACAAATCGCCGATCGAGGCCAAGAACAAAGTCATTAAGGCTTCACCCCGAGCCTGTGAGGACGCGAGAGCACAAGACTAAATCTCATCGCAGTAGTAATCTGCGAGTTGTGAAGCCAAACGTTTTGCTGGTTACCCTCGACCAGTTTCGCGGCGATTGTTTGTCCTCGGCCGGCCACAAAGTAGTTCGCACGCCGAACCTCGACGAACTCGCGCGAAATGGTGTTCGACTTGCCAATCATTTCAGCCAAGCGGCACCTTGTTCACCGGGTAGAGCAAGTTTGTACACGGGTACATATCAAATGAACCACCGAGTGGTTGCTAATGGCACACCGCTCGACGATCGCTTCGACAATGTTGCTCGCATGGCTTTGCGTGCGGGTTATCAGCCGACAATTTTTGGCTACACCGACCAAGGTGTCGACCCGCGCACAACTACTTCAGCCGCAGACAACCGACTTTCGACGTACCAAGAAGTTTTGCCGGGATTCAATCGCATATTGAATTTGTCTGAGCCCTATCCGCCATGGCTGGAGCATTTAAAACAAAACGGATTCGACTTAAAAGGTGACTACATCCAAGCACTCGCTACGGAGCCAGATCGTCACGAAGACTTGAGCATTTCAACGTTTTTAACTGACGAATTTTTTAAATGGCTCGATAGTCAGGAGACAAACAAACCTTGGTTCACTCATCTCAGTTATCTACGACCGCACCCTCCATACACCGCAGCCGGCAAATGGTCGAATCAGTACTCTCTGGATGAAATTGATCTGCCAATTAAAGCCAGTGAAACTCGCCATCCATTTCACGAGGCTGCAATGAACATCGAGGGCACAGCCGCGCCAAAGACCGAAGTTGGGTTGCGCAAAATGCGTGCGCAGTATTACGGCATGATCGGCGAAGTTGACCATCACATGGGTCGCATATTCGAAAAACTTCGCGAACGTGGCGAATGGCAAAACACCTTGATCATCATCACCGCCGACCACGGCGATCAACTCGGCGATCACGGACTAAAAGAGAAACTCGGTTACTTCGACGTCAGCTATCACATCATCGGCATTGTTCGCGACCCTTCAAATCCACAAACTCACGGCACGACGATCAACGATTTCACTGAGAACGTCGACATCATGCCGACTATCGCCGAGGCCATCGGAGTGCCCGTGCCACTGCAGTGCGACGGTCAGCCAATGACCGACTTCTTGTGCGGCAAGAGACCCGAGCGCTGGCGAACTGCGGCAACTTACGAATACGACTGGCGACACATATATATAGACAATTCGGCCGAAGGTGCCGCCCACAATTGGCCACGCGATCGCCGCCTCGAGCGCCAACATTTGACAGTGCGACGCACTAAAGACGCGGCTTATGTGCAGTTCGGTGATGGCAGTTGGCTGGCTTTTGATTTAGCACTAGACCCAACATGGCGCACAACCTTTGACGAACCCGAGCGTGTGTTGGTTCTCGCTCAAGAGATGTTGCTTTGGCGATCGCATCACACCGAACGCACACTCAGCGGAATGCTTCTACAGGATGGTGGCGTGGGTCGTTGGCCAGAAGGCGTCACATGGCGCAACAAAAAATAAGTCGCGTTACTCTCGCGACTTTGCCCACGCCGCTCGAAGACGGTGGCAGGCTTGCAAGCGGCTCAAGATTGTGGTTCAAGCGCGACGACCTCACGGGGCTTGGCGTCGGCGGCAACAAAGCACGCAAACTCGAATTTCTTTGCGGCGACGCAATTCAAAATGGCGCGAAATCACTGGTCACTGTTGGCGCAGCACAATCAAACCACTGTCGCATGACTGCCGCGGCAGGTGCAAGGCTCGGCTTGCCAACACACTTGGTTCTCTCAGGCAATAAGCCAGGCCGTCTTGAAGGCAATCAATTGTTGTCGCAAATATTTGGCGCGACACTGCACCACACCGGTCTTGCTGACACAGACTGGGCGGGCCTCGAAGAGTTTCGCGCGCGACTGACCCGACAACTTGTTGACCGTGGCGAAAAGCCTCACTCAATTCCGATTGGGGGAAGCACTGCGGTCGGCGCAATCGGATACGCGTTCGCCTTTGACGAAATCATCGAGCAGTGCTCAACACAAAATTTCAACCCTGATGCAATTGTTTTCACGACGTCAAGCGGCGGTACACACGCAGGTCTGGTCGCGGGTCTTGTTCGGGCGCGTGCGCGTGATCCACTCAAGCGTTTGCCGAAAATTATTGGCATTGGTGTCGCCAAAGGCACGGCGCTGAGTTCACGCAGCATCACAGATCTAGCGAACGAAACTTTGAACTTGCTCAACGAGACATCTCGCGCAACCACTGAAGACGTATCAATCGACCCGAACTACATGGGCAGCGACTACGCAGTTGCGACTCAAGCAGCAACTGACGCTGCCAAGTGGGCAGCACATCGCGGTGCTTGGGTTCTCGACGCCGTTTACAGCGCAAAAGGTTTTTCAGGCTTGCTCGGCCTCGATGCAAAAAACGAATTCGGGTCTGACGCGAATGTTGTTTTTATACATACTGGTGGTTTACCTTCGATATTTGCCAACCACTAGTTTTGCTTTATGCCCTTACAAAAATTTGCTGATCACTTTCAAGCACCGTGGCCCAATGGTCGCGGCACTAGCTATGAGATTGCGAGCCAAACACCTGGGGTTGCCGGATGGACGTGGCGGGTCGCGATTGCGCCCGTAGTCGAAGACTGCGACTTCTCACACTTCGAAAATATTCATCGACAACTACTAATCATTTCGGGTGGTGAAATGGTTTTAAACGTCGGTGGCAAAACAGTGATCTGCCGACCAGGCGAAGTCGCCGAATTCGAGGGTGATATACCGACAACAGCAAAACTCGTCAATGGACCAATCGTGGATCTCAATTTGATGACCATGCGAGGCAAAGCATCCGGAAAAATGACGTTCGTTGAAAACCCTGGCCCATTAGCAAAGTGCGAAATGCTTGTTGCAGTTTCTCAAACAGCCGAAATAACTGTCGACGACAATTTGATTGTTATGCAACATCAAGACGCTTATCTCGATGCAAGTAACTGCAAAATTCACCTAAATAATGGTGCCCTCGCCCACATCACACTCAACAAGTCGCTCTAACAGTTGCTGATACTTGAAGTTTTCGGCGAGAATGTAACTATGTCTGGTCCGAGAGTCGTTAGGTCGCCGCGCGGCACGCATTTGCATTGCGCGAATTGGCAAATTGAAGCGCCATATCGAATGTTGCAAAACAACTTAGACCCTGAAGTTGCAGAACGCCCCGACGATCTTGTTGTCTACGGTGGCACAGGTCGCGCAGCACGCAGTTGGAATGCGTTTGATGCGATGATGCGCACGATGCAAACCATGAAGCCCGACGAAACAATGTTGGTGCAATCGGGCAAACCAGTCGGCGTATTTCGCACGCATGAATGGGCGCCACGCGTACTTTTGGCAAATTCGAATCTCGTCGGTGATTGGGCCACATGGGACGAATTCAGGCGGCTCGAAAATCTCGGACTCACTATGTACGGCCAGATGACGGCTGGTTCATGGATCTACATCGGCACGCAGGGCATCTTGCAAGGCACCTATGAGTGTTTCGCCGAAATCGCGCGTAGAAAATTCAAGGGCACACTCGCGGGCACGATTACTCTTACTGCGGGTCTAGGCGGTATGGGTGGCGCACAACCGCTTGCGATAACAATGAACGACGGCGTTGCGCTGTGCATTGATGTCGACCCAACTCGTGTACAAAGGCGTGTTGAGACGCGCTACCTCGACGAAGTCGCCGACTCGCTCGAAGATGCGGTTGCTCGATGTGAAGCCGCCAAAAAAGCGCGCAAGAAACTTTCTGTTGGTGTCGTTGGCAATGCTGCCGATATGTTTCCAAAATTGTTGGCGCAAGGTTTTGCTGTCGACATCGTCACTGATCAGACAAGCGCACATGACCCCATGAGTTACGTGCCAAACGACTTAACGTTCGATGCCGCCGAAAAACTTCGAGCAACTAACCCAGAGCACTACATCGATCGATCGCGCGCAGCGATGGCGGCACACTGTCGTGCAATGGTTGGCTTCTTAGATGCCGGTGCCGAAGTTTTCGACTACGGCAACTCATTGCGTCGCGAGGCCCAACTTGGTGGCTATGACCGCGCTTTTGACTACCCAGGTTTTTTGCCCGCATATATTCGTCCGCTGTTTTGTGAAGGCAAAGGTCCTTTCCGTTGGGTTGCCCTCTCGGGCGACCCACGCGATATCGCCGCAACAGATCGCGCGGTGCTCGAAGAGTTTCCGGACAATGAAGATCTCGCCAAATGGATGCGCCTCGCAAGCGAGCGAGTTGCATTTCAAGGCCTGCCCGCACGAATTTGTTGGCTCGGTTATGGCGAGCGACATCGTCTTGGTTTACGTTTCAATGAAATGGTCAAGAACGGAGAACTAAGCGCACCAATCGTCATTGGTCGCGACCACTTAGATTCAGGCTCCGTTGCATCCCCCTATCGCGAGACCGAGGCGATGCTCGATGGGTCAGATGCGATCGCCGACTGGCCACTGCTTAATGCGCTAGTCAACACCGCGAGTGGTGCAACATGGGTCAGCATTCACCACGGTGGCGGCGTCGGAATCGGTCGCAGCATTCACGCCGGCATGGTTTGTGTAGCCGACGGCACAGATCTTGCAAAAGAAAAACTCTC